>JANMYI010000743.1:0-3959 GCA_031381955.1 Burkholderiales bacterium | reverse complement strand
TTGGCGGAGTGGACGGGACTCGAACCCGCGACCCCCGGCGTGACAGGCCGGTATTCTAACCAACTGAACTACCACTCCTGGCAGCGGCGACTCCCGGTTTGCACCGCAAGCGTCACCTGACTTGGCCAACAAAGTTGGCGTCCCCTAGGGGATTCGAACCCCTGTAATCACCGTGAAAGGGTGGTGTCCTAGGCCTCTAGACGAAGGGGACTTCGAGAACACTGTCTTCACCTGAACTGTGCGCGGGCCCTTGGCTTTGGTGGAGGTAAGCGGGATCGAACCGCTGACCTCTTGCATGCCATGCAAGCGCTCTCCCAGCTGAGCTATACCCCCGTCAAGAAGGGCCACACACTGATCAGGAAAGACGAAGATTATAGCCGCAACTATGGCGCTGCCCGCAAACGCTCAAGCACCGTGGCGCGAGGGAACTGCGCCAGCACCGCATCGAGCGAAGGTGTTTGCGCGCGGCCGCACACCAGCACGCGCACGGCATGCGCCAGTTGCGGCATCTTCAACCCGTGCTGCGCCAACGTGGCCTTGATGGCCGCCGCAATGCCCGCGCTCTGCCATTCGCACTCGGCTAACTTCAGGCTCAAGGTGGCCACAGCGGGAAACACGGCAGGCGTGACATGCGCTTGCAGGTCTTGCGCGCTGGGCGACACCGCTGCGTGGTACATCGCAAGCCAATCAGCGATCTCCACCGTTGTGGCACAGCGGTCTTTGAACAGCTCGATCATGCGCGGCAATGCCGAGCTGTCGTTCACCACGATGCCGTGGCGTTCGAGCTGCTGTAGCACCAAGGGCATCAAGGCCTCATTGGCCATGGCCTTGATGTGCTGCGCGTTCACCCAACGCAGCTTGGCCTCGTCGAACTGCGCCGCACTGCGGCCCAGGTGGTCGAGGTTGAACCATTGCAGGAACTGCTGGCGCGAAAAGACTTCATCATCGCCATGGCTCCAGCCCAGGCGGGCCAGGTAGTTCACCACACCGTCGGCCAAGAAGCCTTCGTCGCGGTATTGCGTCACCGGCTTGGCGCCGTGGCGCTTGCTCATTTTTTCGCCGTGCTCATTCAGCACCGTGGGCAGGTGCGCGTACACCGGCACCGCATGGCCCAGGGCCTGGAAGATGTGAATCTGCCGCGGCGTGTTGTTGACATGGTCGTCACCGCGAATCACGTGGGTAATGGCCATGTCGATGTCGTCCACCACCACGCAGAAGTTGTAGGTGGGTGTGCCGTCAGGGCGGGCGATCACCAGGTCATCGAGCTCATCGTTGCTGAACGCCACGCGGCCCTTGACCTTGTCGTCCCACGCCACTTCACCGCCCTGCGGCGTCTTGAAGCGCAACACCGGCTGCACGCCGGGTGGCGGCACGGGCAAGGTCTTGCCGGGCTCGGGGCGCCAGGTGCCGTCATACCGCGGCTTCTGTTTGGCAGCAGTCTGGCGTTCGCGCAGCGCGTCGAGTTCGGCCGTGCTCATGTAGCAGGGGTAGGCCGCACCAGCAGCCACCAGTTGCTGCAACACCTCGCGGTAGCGCGGCATGCGCTGCATTTGATAGAACGGGCCTTCGTCATGATCCAAGCCCAGCCAGGCCATGCTCTCCAGAATGGCGTCAACCGCCGCTTGCGACGAGCGCTCGACATCGGTGTCTTCAATGCGCAGGATGAACTGGCCGCCGGTGGCACGCGCAAACGCCCAGGGGTACAGCGCGGAGCGGATGTTGCCCAGGTGAATGAACCCGGTGGGGCTGGGCGCGAAGCGCGTGCGCGTTGGTGTGAGCATGGGCGTGGGCATGGGCGTCATGCCGCCACCGCGGCCAAGGCTTGCGCCAAATCGTCTTGCAGGTCTTGCACGTCTTCCAGGCCCACCGCAACGCGAATCAGGCCTTGCGTGATGCCGGCCTCTTGGCGTTGCGCTTCAGTCAAGCGGCCGTGCGAGGTGGTACCGGGGTGGCAGATGCTGGTTTTGACATCACCCAGGTTGGTGGTGATGGAACAGACCTGCGTGGCATCGATCACCTTGAAGGCGCGCTCACGCATGGCTTCGATGCTGCGGCCACCCACGTCAAACGCCAACACCGCCCCGCCGCTGCCGGCTTGCTGGCGCATCGCCAACGCATGCTGCGGGTGGCTCGGCAGCCCGGGGTAGTGCACCCGCACCACCTGCGGCTGCTCACTCAACCACTGCGCCAACTGCAAGGCGCGTGCGCTGTGCGCGGGCATGCGCACCGAGAGTGTTTCCATGCCCTTGAGCACGACCCAGGCATTGAAAGGCGAGAGCGTCAGCCCGGCTGATTTCATGAGCGGGTACATCTTGGTCTTCAGCAGGTCAGCCGGCCCGCACAACGCGCCGGCGATCACCCTGCCCTGGCCATCCAGATACTTGGTGCCCGAATGCAGCACGAAGTCGGCGCCGAAGGCCACCGGGCTTTGCACGGCCGGCGAGCAAAAGCTGTTGTCGATGGCGAGCAAGGCGCCGCCCTGGTGCGCGATCTCGGCCAGCGCCGCGATGTCGCACACATCGGTGAGCGGGTTGGTGGGCGACTCGGCCAACAGCAGCTTGGTGTTGGGCCGCATGGCAGCCTGCCATTGCGCCAAATCGGTTTGCGAAACGAAGGTGGACTCCACTCCGAACTTGCCCATGTCGGTCTGAATCAAGCGCATCGTGGTGCCGAACACGCTGCGCGAGCAGACCACGTGGTCGCCTGCCTTCAACAAGCCCATCAATAGCAACAGGTTTGCCGCCATGCCGCTGCTGGTGCCGATGCAGGCGCCGGTGCCTTCCAACGCGGCCAGGCGGCGCTCCATCATCATCACCGTGGGGTTACCGAAGCGTGCGTAGGTGAACGACTCTTCTTCGTCGGCAAACCGGCGCGCCGCCGTGGCCGCATCAGGCTGCACGAAGCTGCTGGTGAGGAACAGGGCCTCGGAGTTTTCGCCCCACTGCGAGCGCGGCAGCCCTTCGCGCACGGCCAGGGTATCGCGCCGCACCGTGCTGGGCAGCTTCACGCGGGGCAATTTTTTCGTTGGGTCAGTCATGTCTGGGCATCCTCCGCGCCTTGCAAGGCCAGGCGGGAATGGCTGCTGGGGTCGTTGCTGCTGGCCGCCTGGTCGCGCTGGCGGCGCATCACGGCGAATTCATCGACCGATATGTCGCCGGTGATGTAATGGCCGTCGAAGCACGAGGCGTCGAAGCCATCGAGCTTCGGGTTCAGCGCTTTGATCACGCGCTTCATGGCATCAACGTCTTGATAGATCAGCGCGTCGGCGCCGATGAACTGGCGAATCTCATCGGCCGTGCGGCCAAAGGCGATCAGCTCTTCTTGGGTGGGCATGTCGATGCCGTACAAATTGGGGAAACGCACCGGCGGCGCCGCCGAGGCCATGTAGACCTTGCGCGCGCCAGCCTCGCGCGCCATCTGCACGATCTCTTTGCTGGTTGTGCCGCGCACGATGGAGTCGTCGACCAGCAAGACTTTGCGGCCCTTGAACTCAACACCTATGGCTTTGAGATTCTGGCGCACGCTTTGCTTGCGCACAGCCTGG
Source organism: Burkholderiales bacterium (assembly GCA_031381955.1). Lineage (GTDB taxonomy): Bacteria > Pseudomonadota > Gammaproteobacteria > Burkholderiales > Burkholderiaceae_C > Rubrivivax. The sequence goes on along the minus strand of JANMYI010000743.1, from coordinate 415 downwards.
CCCGGCATGATGAAGGTGCGGCCCACGTAGCGGTTTTTCACGAAGCCTTCACGGTACGGCCGGCCGATCTTCTGCGCCAACTGCATGGCCGAGGGGCGGCTCGATTCTGGAATGGGAATCACCACATCGATGTCGCTCGGCGCCAAGGTGTTGATGACGCGCTGCGCCAATGATTCACCCAGGTTCAGCCGCGCCTGGTAGACCGAGATGCCGTCCATCACCGAATCGGGCCGCGCCAGGTACACGTACTCGAAGATGCAGGGGTGCAGGCTGGGGTGGTCAGCGCATTGCCGGGTGTGCGCCTTGCCCGCCATGTCAACAAACAGCGCCTCGCCGGGCGCCACGTCGCGCACCAGGTGCCGGCCCGTGCCTTCGAGCGCCACCGACTCGCTGGCCACCATCACCTCGCGCCCGT
>JANMYI010000722.1:0-7738 GCA_031381955.1 Burkholderiales bacterium | reverse complement strand
ACGTGACCGAGCAGCGCCAGGCCGAGCAGGCCCGCTTCGACGCGGCGGTGTCGCAGCGCGAGATGCTGGTCAAGGAAGTGCACCACCGCATCAAGAACAACCTGCAGGGCGTGGCCGGCTTGCTGCAGCAAAACGCCGCGCGCCACCCCGAGGTGGCCGGCGTGCTGAGCGAATCGGTGGGCCAGGTGCAAGCCATTGCACAGGTCTACGGCTTGCAGGTCGGCGTGGGCGGGCCGCTCAAGCTGGCCAGCGTGTTGGAGTCCATTGCGCAGTCGGTGCAGCGCACCTTCGGGCGCGAAATCAGTGTGGGCTATGGCCAGGCCGGTGCGCCGGCCCATGTGCTGCCCGAGGCCGAGTCGATCCCGATCGCGCTGACCCTGAACGAGTTGCTCACCAACGCGGTGAAGCACGGGCACGGCGCGGTACGCTGTGAACTGGGCGTGGCCGGCGCCGAGGTGCGGCTGCACATCATCAACCCGGGCCTGCTGCCTGAGGGCTTCGAGCTGGCGCAGTATCCATTCGGCGTCTCGGGCCTGGGCCTGGTGCGCGCGCTGTTGCCGCGGCGCAGCGCCACGCTCATGCTGCGCCAGGAAGACGACGAAGTCTGGGCCCGCGTCGTGCTGCGCCCGCCCAGCGTGAGCCCGGGCTGATGAGCCAGCGGCTTAAAGCATGGGCAGCGAAACCCGCGTTGGGCCCGGGTTGGGCCCGGGGTGAGCGGGCTGGCTTTTGGTTGAGAATGCCCGGCCCATTTCACCGAACATGAGCATGAGCCCGCCCGGCCGCCCGAAGGGCGAATCCTGAATGCGAAGCATGAAGTTAAACCAGTGAGCAGCAAGGGAAAAATCCTCGTCGTTGATGATGACCGCCTGGTGCTGGCCACCGTGGTGCACGGCTTGGTGCAGGCCGGCTTCGAGGTCATCGACGCCGACAACGGCGACGACGCGATCCTGCTGGCGCGGCAACACCGCCCCGAGCTGGCGCTGCTGGACATCCGCATGGACGGCATGAGCGGCTTCGACGTGGCCGCCTACCTGCGCGACCACTGCCACATACCGTTCATGTTCCTGTCGGCCTTTGCCGACGACGACACCGTGGCCCAGGTCAAGGCCCTGGGCGCCGTGGCGTACATGGTCAAGCCGCTCGACGTGGGCCAGATCGTGCCCACCGTCCAGGCCGCTTTCAAGCAGTTGCGCACCCAGCCCGCGCCGGCGAGCGCCGCGCCGGCCACCACGCCCGACGTGCTGGGCCTGGCCGTCGGGGTTTTGATGCACCGCTTTTCACTCACCCGCGAGCACGCGCTGATGCGCTTGCAAGACATGGCACACGGCGCGGCGCGTTCGCTGCCCGAGCAAGCCGAGCATGTCGTGTTGGCCCTGGAAGAGCTGGCGCGCGGTCAGCCGCTCAGGGTGAACTGAAAGCGCGCACCAGCGCCGGGCTTCGATTCAGCCCAGATCTGCCCGCCATGGCGGCGCACGATGCGCCGCACCGACGCCAGGCCCACGCCCGTGCCCGGGAAGTCATGCGCGCCATGCAAGCGCTGGAAGACGCCGAACAAGCGGTCGGCCGAGCGCATGTCGAAGCCGGCGCCGTTGTCGCGCACTTCATAGACCCACGTGTCATCGTGCTGCACGCGGTGGAAGTCGATCACGGCGGCGTCGCACTTGCTGCTGTACTTCCAGGCGTTGCCGAGCAGGTTTTCCAGCACCAAGCGCAGCAGCGTGGGGTCACCCTGGGCGCTCAGGCCGGGCTCGATGTGCACCTGCACCTGGCGTTGCGGGGCCTGGCGGCGCAAGTCCTCCACCACGTAACCTGCCACTTGTGAAAGGTTAACCGGCTGGCGCGCCAGCGGCTGGGTGGACAGCCGCGCCAGGCCGAGCAGGGCGTCGATCATGCTGTTCATGCGCGCGCCCGCGGCGAGCACGCGGTCGAGGTGGTCGTTGCCGATGCGGTCGAGCACGCGGCCGTAGTCTTCTTTCAAGATGCGGGTGAAGCCCTCGATGACGCGAATGGGCGCGCGCAGGTCATGCGAAACGGTGTAGCTGAACGACGCCTGCTCCTCAGCCAGCGCTTGGCTGCCGGGCGGCGGGGGCAGCAGGCTGAGCAGCAGCCCGGCGGTTGGCGCGCCAGGCTCGCCCAACGCGACCAACTGCACCGCCCAGCCTTCGTGCTGCAAGGCCTGGCCCGGGCGCAGGCGGCGCACGCCGTCGCGCAAGGCCGCCGGCACGCATTCCAGCAAAGTGGCCCAGGCCATGCCGGCCGCCTGCTCGGGCAGCCCCAACAGCCGGCGCGCTTGCGGGTTGGCGAACTGCACTTCCAGGCCAATCGCGCCCGGCCGGGCCACGCACAGCGCCGCCGGGCTCAGGGCGAGCAAGGGCGCGGCCAACTCGTCTGCGGCGGTGCGCAACGACGGCGTGGCAACGCAGGCAGCCACCGTGGCACGCAAGCTGCCCAGAAAGCCGGTAAATCGGCCGTTCACATCGTGGCAGGGCAGGGCGTTGAGCTGCCACACGCTGGCGTCGCCCTGGCCCGCCAATGTCACCTCCAGCGCCCGCAGGCCGCCGCGCGCATGCAGGCGCGCGGCCAGGCCGCCAGGGCCTTGCAGGTTGACGATGTCGGCCAGGGGCCGGCCGTGCAAGGAGGCCTGGGCCGCGGTCGGGCTGACCTGGGCTGAGGCGCCGCCCGCGGCTTGCCAATCGGTCAGGCGCAGTTGTTCGTCGCAACGCCACAACACACCATCAAAGAGTTGCTCCAGTTGGGCGGCGTGCATGCGCGCAAAGTGCACGCTGGCTTGCTGGCGCAGCCGCTCGCTCAGGCGCCCGCCCTGATAGGCCGCCAGCGCACCCGCGGCGCAAGCCAGCAGCAGCCCCCAGCTCAGGCCCAGCCCGGCGCCGTGCGTGGCTGCCTGGGCGCCGGCCTGCCACAGCGCCGCCACGGCCAGCGCCGCTGCCAAGCCCGGCGCGGCCCAGGAGAAAACCGCGCCAGCCCAGGCCAGCGGCCAGCCGCCGGCGGGCTTGCCGCCGTCACCTGCATGCAGCGGTTTGGTCATCCGGCGATTGTAGGCAGGCACCATTGGGCGCGCAGGTGGCGGCCACGGGCGGGCTCAAGTTCGACGCCCAGGCACCGAAACCATGGTCAGAGGGTCTCCCCCGGCCACGCTGCATTTGGAACTTCGATCATGACCGCCTGCCTGACCGAGACGCTCTGCGCCACCGCCAGCCCCCCAGTCTTATGCAAGACCCCGCCCAATGTCGGCGGCTGGCTTGACGCGGCGCTGCAGCGCACCCATTCTTGCGCCGGCGGTGAACCGGGAGCGCCAAATATGCAGACATCCACTCAGGGCGCGAAGCAGTTTGACGCTGTGGCCACCATGCTTGATGCCGCTGCCCTGCAGCGGCTGCGCGAGCTGGACCCTTCCGGCAACGGCGCCATCTTCACGCGTGTGATGCAGGCCTACGCCGCTTCATTGCAGCGCTTGCTGGAACAGCTGGCGCAGGCGCGCAAGCGCAGCGATCTGGCCGCCGTGCGGCATGTGGTGCACACCTTGAAATCGTCTTCGGCCAGCGTGGGCGCGTTGGCCCTTTCAACGCTGTGCGGCAAGATTGAAAGCTTGGCGCGCGAGCAACGCAGCGATGGCCTGGCGCCGCTGCTGGATGCGTTGTTGGTTGAAGCCGCGGGCGTTAACCTGGCGGTCAAGGCTATCCTCGCCAAATAACCCGAACCGGCCCATGAACCCCCCCAGCGAACTGGTTGACGACCTCAAGGCACCGGTACCGAAGGTGCTGTTGGTGGATGACGATGAAGTCAACCTGATCATGACGTCGCAGGCGCTGATCGACCGCGGCTTTGCGGTGACGCAGGCCAGCGGCGGCGAAGCGGCCCTGGAGCTGCTGGTGGGCTGGCAGCCCGACGTGGTGGTGCTCGACGCCATGATGCCCGAGCTCGACGGCTTCGAAACCTGCCGCCGGTTGCGCGCGCTGGCGGCCTACGAAAACATGCCGGTGCTCATGCTCACCGGGCTGGATGACGACGCTTCCATCACCCGCGCCTACCAGGCCGGGGCGACCGACTTCTTCGTCAAGTCCAACCAGTGGAGCCTGCTGGCCGGGCGCCTGGTGTACCTGCTGCGCGCCTCGCGCACGCGCATTGAATTGGAGCGCAGCAAGGGCAAGCTGGCGCGGGCACAAGACCTGGCCCGCATGGGCAGCTTTGACTGGCGCCGCCCGCTGCACTACAACGGCCACGGTACCTTGGGGCTGTCGCCCGAGGGCCTGCGTGTGCTCGGCCACGCCAGCGCAGACGTGGTGCCCCTGCGCACCTTGCTGCGCATGATTTCACGCGACGAGCGGCGTGGCTTCCTGCGCCTGCTGCACGGCGTGGTGCAGAGCGCCTCGGTGCTGGCCACCGATGTGAGCGTGATCCTGTTTGACGGCCGCGCCCGCATCATTCACGTTGAGGCCGAACCCGAATTCAACGAGCACGGCCACAGCGCCGGCTACACCGGCATCGTGCAGGACGTGACCGACCGCCGCGTGGCCGAAGACAAGATTCGCCACCTCGCCAACTTTGACTCGCTCACCGGGCTGCCCAATCGGCGCCAGTTGCAATGGCGTCTGGAGCGCGCGCTGGAGCAAGCCGCCCGGCTCGACCACCAATGCGGCTTGCTGCTGATCGATCTCGACCGTTTCAAGGTCATCAACGACACGCTGGGCCACGCCGCGGGCGACGAGTTGCTGGTCGAGGTGGCGCGCCGCCTGCGCGGCTGCGTGCGCCACACGGATCAGGTGACGGAAGGCAGCCTCGATGCCGTGGGTTCGCGCTCGCATCGCTCGCTCGAAGGCGTGGGCCGGCTGGGCGGCGACGAATTCGTGGCCCTGCTGCCTGAGGTGCAGGGCGACGCCGACGCCGAGCGCGTGGCCGCGCGCATTCTCGAAGTGATGCGCGAGCCGATCTTCGTGGCCGGGCAGGAATGCTTCGTCACCGCCAGCGTGGGCATCGCGCTGTTCCCACGCGACGGCAACAGCGTGGCTGACCTGATGCGTAATTCCGACGTGGCCATGTACTCGGTCAAGTCGCAGGGCCGCAATGCCGCCACCGTGTACAGCCCGCAACTGGCCGGGCGCGGGCGCGAGAAACTGGCGCTCGAGACAGCGCTGCACAAGGCCATCGAGCGCGACGAACTGGTGTTGCATTACCAGCCGAAGATCGACGTGCGCTCGGCCAGCATGGTGGGTGCCGAGGCACTGATGCGTTGGGCGCGTGATGGCAGGCTCGTGCCCCCGGGTGACTTCATTCCGCTGGCCGAGGAAACCGGCTTGATCGTGCCGCTTTCGGAATGGGCGTTGCGCGAAGCAGCACGCCAGGCCAAGGTCTGGCAGATGAACTTCGGCTTCGACGATGCGATCGCGGTGAACCTGCCCAACCGCTTGTTCGAGCGCTCAGACCTGGTCGAGCATATCCACAAGTGCGTCACCACCTACGGCATTGAGCACCGCATGATTCAGCTCGAAATCACCGAAACCGGGCTGATGAAGGACTTGCAGAACGTCATCCCGTCGTTGCACCGCCTCAACGAAACCGGCATTCAGATTTCGATCGACGATTTCGGCACCGGTTACTCGTCGCTGGCCTACCTGACCACGCTGCCGATCTCCGAGTTGAAGATCGATCGCTCCTTTGTGCGCGACCTGGGTGTCACGCCGCAAAGCTCGGCCGTGGTCACGGCCATCATTGCGCTGGCCCGTTCGCTGGGTTTGCGGGTGATTGCCGAAGGCGTGGAAAACCTGCGCCAGATGGAAGTGCTGCACCGCCTGGGTTGCGGCCTGATGCAGGGCTTCTTGTTTTGCCGCGGCGTGCCGCCTGACGACCTGGAGCGCTGGGTCGAGCAGACCATCCTGCCGCGCAAGGCGCCATGGATCGTTGCCGCTGGCAACGACTTTGCCACCGAACCCGGCCGCGTCCCGGCGCTGCGCCAGGTGTAAGCCGGCGTCGATAGCCTGCGCCACCCAGAACGCCGGCCGCCATGGACATGACTCCGCCCCCGCCAGCGCAAGGCAGTGCGCCGGTGAACCTGGCCAAGGCCGCGCTGCGCCGCCTGGCGATGGTGAAACTCGACCCCACGCCCGAAAACTATGCCCGTGCCTACGCCTTCGAAAGTGGCGAAGCGGTGCCGGCCGTGCCGCCGCGCATGAGTACGCTGCTGGCGCCGCTGGTGGCCGGCTTCACTGAAGACGACGCGGCGCGCAAAGAACTGGTGGCCATGCTCGGCAGCGGGCGCTGGGACGACGCGGCGCGCGTGATTGACCGTTGCGCGCAGAGGCAGCGCGACGAGCGCGCCGCCCAGGGCCTGGCCTGGACCGAGAACATCGAAGCCATGATCGTGGGCCTGGAGCACGGCAGCCGCAGTTGGCCGCTGTCGGCGCGCAAGGAATGTTTGCAGCGTGTGCTGGTCAGCTCGCACGGTGATGCGCTGCGTTTGCGCGGCCGCCTGGCCCGGCTGGTACAAGCCTGGAGCCATGATGTGGCCGAACCGGCCCTGCAAGACGAGGCCGAGCCGCTGAGCGTGCCGCAACCCGTGCTGCAACCCGTGCTGCAACCCGTGCCGGCGCTGGAGCCGCTGGCCCTGGCATCAAGCTGGCCGGCCATGATGTTGGTGCTGGCCGGTAGCCTGAATGCCGCCTTGCCCACCGGCGAGCGCCGGGCCGATGAACTGCGTGCTGAACTCGACCAGCTCATACCGCGCCTGCGCGGCGGTGACGACGGCGTTGAGGTGACGCGAGCCGTGGCTGAACTGTGCCGCCGCGCCGATCGGCTGCTGGCTCATCGGCATGGCCTGTTGGCCGACCTGGGGCGCCTGTGCAGCGAACTCACCGAAGGCCTGACCGAACTGGCTGAAGATGGCAGCTGGGCGCGTGGCCAGTGCGAGGTGATGCGCCGGGGCCTGGCCGAAGGCATCAGCGCGCGCAGCGTGCGTGCGGCCAGCGACGTGCTGGCCGAAACGCGCAAGCGCCAAAGCAACCTGCGCACGGATCGCAATGAAGCGCGCCACGCCATCAAGGAACTGATTGCCCGCATGCTCAGTGACCTGGGCCGCCTGGGCGAGGATACCGGGCGCTTCAGCGCCAGCGTGGGCCAGCATGCGTTGGCGATTGAACAGGCGGACTCGATTGAAAGCCTCGCCGGCGTGGTCAAGCAGATCGTGCAAGAAAGCCAGGCCGTGCAGGTGATGGTGAATGACACCCAGGCCCGGCTGCGCGACGAACATTCCCGTGCCTCGCAAATGGAGCTGCGCGTGCAGGCGCTGGAATCCGAATTGCGCCGCCTGTCTGATGAAGTCGCCACCGACATGCTCACTCAGGTGGCCAACCGGCGCGGCCTGGTGCGGGCCTTCAAGGCCGAGTGCGTGCGCATTGAGGCGGCGGGGCCGAACGCCGATGTGGGTGTGGCCATCGCGTTGATCGACATCGACAACTTCAAGAGGCTCAACGACAGCCTGGGCCATGCCGCGGGCGACAAGGCCTTGCAGGCGCTGGCGGCCAAGGTCAAGGCGCATCTGCGCGAATGCGACACCGTGGCCCGCTTCGGCGGCGAGGAGTTCGTGGTGCTGCTGCCGGACATGCCGGCACCCGAGGCGCTCTGCGCTGAGGCAGAACGGCGTTCCGGGTGTTCAGTGATGGGAGTCGCGGTGAAGCTTCGACTCGCAGTGACACGATGCGCACGAAGGATCGTCGCGGTGCTTGGC
>JANMYI010000702.1:0-3928 GCA_031381955.1 Burkholderiales bacterium | reverse complement strand
ACTTGCGGTGCCTGGCCAGCGTCAGTCTCATCCCAGCGCAAGTGGGCGTGTTGATCATTCAGCGCGGTGATCTTCCAGCTTGCGGGCACGGCCTGCGTTTGCAGGCTGCCGCGTGGCGCGCGCGCAATGGGTGTGGGCAGGGCCACGTCGAACGAGACATCGCGCCGCCCGGCCGTGAGCAAGGCCAGACCCGGCTCGGGGCAACTTTGCACCAGCGTCCAGACTTCCAGCGCCGCCTGCAAGCTGCTGTTCAGCGCGCAGCCCAGGCGCTGTTCCACGACATTCACCAGGCGCTTGTAGTGGCCATGGTCGTGCGTCACATAGCAGCCTGAGCGCAGCAAGCCACGCACCGGCTTGTTCAGCGCCAGCTTCAGGCCCGGCACCACCAGGTCGAAGATGCCCGAGCCGCCGGCTGAGAGCAACACCTCGTCACCCTCAAACCAGCCTTGCTCGGCGCAGTGGCGGGCCACGGCTTCAACGCGCTTCATCAACGCTTGTGCATAAGGGATGTCAGTGTCATCGCGCCCCTGCGCGGCCAGGCCTTCGTAGCATTCAATGCCCACCAGGCACACGGCAGCGCTGGCGTGCAGGGCTTGCGCCAAGACCAGCGCTTCGCCGTGGCTGCGGCAGCCGGTGCGCCCGCCGGGCACGCCCACTTCGAGCATCACCTCGAACGTTGATGCATCGGGGTGCCGCAGCGCCCAGCCTTCAATCAAAGCCAGTTGCGCCAGCGAATCCACCAGAAACACCACACGCAGCCCGGCGTGCTGCACGAGCAAACGCTGGATGGCGGCCAAATCAGCGTCGCCCACCACCTGGTTGGCGATGAGCGCACGCCGCACGCCGCTGTGCACGCCCACGGCGAGCTGTGTGACCGTAGCAAACGTCATGCCCCAGGCCCCCGCTTCAAGCTGGCGCGTGAAGAGCTGCGGCGACATGGTGGTTTTGCCATGCGGCGCCAGGCTCAGGCCCCAGCTTTGCGTTTGCCGCTGCATCCAGGCCAGGTTTTGTTCCAGCGCCTCGCGCTTCAACACTGCCACCGGCAACGGCAAGTCGCCGGCCAGCACATTCCAGCTCATCTGCGCCACGTCAGTGCAGCGCATGGCGGCCTGGCCATGCGGGTAGCCCTTCATGCCGGCTTGCAGCACATCATTCGGCAGCGTCATCAAAGCGCCTTTCTCAACCGTGGGTCCAACAGGTCACGCACGCCATCGCCCAGCAATTGCAATGAAAGCGCGGTGATGATGATGGCCAGGCCCGGAAACGCCACCACCCAGAAGGCCTGGTGCGCATGCTGCTGGCTGCCCGCCACCATGGCGCCCCAGGTAGGCACTTCGCTCGGCACGCCCACGCCCAGGAACGACAGGCCGGCTTCGGCCAATATCGCGTAGGCAAAGATGAACGAGCCCTGCACCAAAATCGGCGACATCAAATTCGGCAACACATGGCGCCACAAGATGCGCCAGGGGTTCATGCCCAGCGCGCGCGCGGCTTCCACGAACAGCAGCTCGCGCAACACGAGGGTGGAAGCCCGCACCACGCGCGCCACCCGCGGCGCATACACCAGCGCCAGCGCACCCACCACGTTGGCCAGCGAGCTGCCCAAAATGGCCACCAGGGCGATGGCGAGCAAGATATCGGGGAAGGCCATCATGGCGTCCACCAGGCGCATGATCGGTGCGTCCAGACGTTTGAAGTAACCGGCTGCCAGGCCCAAGGCGGTGCCCACCACGATGGCCGCGCCGGCCGTGAGCGCCGCAATGGCCAGCGAATAGCGCGCACCGTGCACGATGCGCGCGTACAGGTCGCGGCCCAGTTCATCGGTGCCCAGCCAATGCACCGCACCGGGGGCATGCAGGCGTTGTGACACTTGTGTTTCGTTAGGATCGGCGCCCGCCAGCCAGGGCGCGGTGGCGGCCAGCAGCGCCACTGCCAGCAGCGCCAACGTGGCCAGCAGCACCACGCGCCGGCGCAGCAAATTGCGCAATGTCAGTGCCAGCGTCATGGTGTGTGCCGCAGGCGCGGGTCGATGCTCACATAGAGCAAATCCACCGCAAAATTGATCAGCACATAAATGGCCGCCACCACCAGCAGCGCGCCTTGGATGACGGGGTAGTCGCGTCGCAACACGGCACTCACCACCAGGTTGCCCACACCGGGCAAGCCGAACACGGTTTCCGTCACCACCGCACCGCCGATCATCAAGGCCAGCGTCAAGCCAAGCACGGTGACGATGGGCACCAGCGCATTGCGCAGCGCATGCTTGAGCACCACCACGCGCTCGCTCAGGCCCTTGCTGCGCGCGGTGCGCACATAGTCTTCGCCCAGCACATCGAGCATCGAGGCACGGGTGAAGCGCGTGATGAGCGCCGAGTTCAGCACGCCCAGCACCGTGGCCGGCAGCACCAAGGCATGCACGCGCTCAAGCAGCGGCGCACCGGGCTCGCCGTAGCCGGATACCGGAAACCAACCCAGGCCCACGGCAAAGATCTGCATCAGCACCAGGCCGAACCAGAAGCTCGGAATGCTGGCGCCGAGCATGGCCAGGAAGCTGATGCCTTGATCCAACCACGTGCCTTGATGCGCCGCGCTCAACAGGCCCCAGGGCAGGCCGATCAGCGCCGCGATGCCCAGCGCCAGCAAGGCCAGAAACGTGGTCGGCTCGGCGCGTTCCCACAGCGCCTGCGTCACCGGCCGCTGCAGAAAAATCGACTGCCCCAGGTTGCCGTGCAGCACTTCGCGCAGCCAGTAGCCAAACTGCACTGGCACGCTGTGATCCAGCCCATAGTCTTTTTGCACGCGCGCAATGTCAGCCGCCGAGGCCTGGTCACCCAGCAGCACCGAAATCGGGTCGCCCGACGCGGCGCGGGTGAGCACGAAGACCAGCACCGCCACGATGGCCAGCACCGCGAGCAAACCTGCCAGGCGGTGGGCGAGGTAGCGCAGCATCTTGAGCGCAAATACTGAGAGCAAGTGTCAGACTACGCTGGCTGCGCGCCAACGCGGCGGCGCGCTACACATGCTGGTCGATCAGGATCGGGTTGCCATCGGGGTCGGCCAGCATGAAGCTGGCCGGGCCGCTGCTGGCCTCGTCTGCCTGCGTGATGAACGCCAGGCCTTGTGCTTTGAGTTGGCGCTGCAATTCGCGCACATCGGTGAACGATGCGAGCTTGGCGGCATCACTGTTCCAGCCCGGGTTGAAGGTCAGCATGTTGCGTTCGAACATGTCCTGGAACAGGCCAATAACATGCGCGCCGTTCTTCAGGATCAACCAGTTCTGCGCGGCGTCGCCCATCACGGCTTTGAAGCCGAGCTTTGCGTAAAAGGCCTGCGACGCGGCAATGTTCTTCACCGCCAGGCTGACTGAAAACGCGCCGAGTTCCATGCTCTCCTCCTTGGGTGGATCGGGTGCAGTACAGCGCCGTGCAATGCCGACGCGCACGGGGCGCGTCACTTGATGCGTGCATTCCAGAAGAACGGCCAGGTCGCCGGCACATAGCCTTCGAGCGCCGGGCTGCGAGCTGACAGGCCATTGAACTTGCCCACGTTGATGTAGGGCACCTCGTCGTACACCACCTGCTGCACCTTGCCCCAAAGCGCGCCGCGCTTGGCCGGGTTGGCCTCGGCGTTGAAGGCAGACAGTGCAGCCTGTTTTGCCGGCGTGCCCCACCAACCCGGCGCGCCGTCGCCCAACTGCGGCGGCGACAGCATGGGTTCGGGGAACTGCCCGGAGTGCGTGATGTAGATGTCCCACAGCTTCGAGTCGTTGCGGCGCTGCACCAGCGTGGCCCAGTCGACCACGTTCATGTCGACCTTGAAGCCGGCGCGCTTCAACTGCTCGGCCATCAACAAGCCCATGTTGTAGTGGAAGTCGTATTGGCGACTGGTCAGCACGCGGATCGGCTCGCCCTTGTAGCCGGCCTTCTCG
>JANMYI010000675.1:0-7722 GCA_031381955.1 Burkholderiales bacterium | reverse complement strand
GGTGCGCCGCTACGTGCACCCCGACACCTTCAAGATGTACGAGCGCGAAGCGCAGGCCATGGGGTTTTCCCATGCCGCGGTGGGTGCGATGGTGCGTTCAAGCTACCACGCTGATCAACAGGCGCATGCCGCCGGAGTGCCCACCCCATGAACCGCCGCCAGTTCCATCCAGGCCTCATCTTGCTGCTGCCCTTCGGCTTCGCAGAGGCTGCGTTGAGCCAGGGCGACGCCGCTGCCGGCATACGCGAAGCGCTGCAACGCGGCGCCCTGGCCGCCGTGGGCCTGCTGGGCAAGGCCGACGGTTTCATGGGCGACCCCAAGGTGCGCATTCCGCTGCCCGGGGTGTTGAAGGATGCGGCCAAACTGTTGCGCGCCACCGGCCAGGGCAAGAAGGTGGATGAGCTGGTGCTGGCCATGAACCGCGCTGCCGAAGCCGCCGTGCCCAAGGCCCAGGCGCTGCTGATTGACACGGCCAAGCGCGTGAGCGTGGAAGACGCGCTGCGCATCGTGCGCGGTGGCGACACCGCGGTGACCGACTACTTTGCCGGCAAGACGCGCGAGCCCCTGGGCAAGGAGTTCCTGCCCATCGTCACCCAGGCCACCGAGCGCGTGGCCTTGGCCGACAAGTACAACGCCTTTGCCGGCAAGGCCGCCGGCCTGGGGCTGGTGAAGAAGGAAGACGCCAAGCTCGAGCCCTACGTCACCGCCAAGGCGCTCGACGGCCTGTACCTGATGATCGGTGAGGAAGAAAAGAAGATCCGCCGCGACCCGGTGGGCACCGGCAGCGATCTGCTCAAAGCGGTGTTCGGCAGGCGCTGAGCGCGCGCTCCAGGGCCGGGCGCAGGCGCGTGGCCAAATCGATCACCGCCACGCGCGCGTGCCCTCCGGCGGAGCCATATTCACGGCGTGACAGGCCGCTGCAACCATCACCAATTTCAAGCGTCACCAAGCCCGGCCAGTCGGCAACGATTTGCGCGCGCAGTTGCGCCAAGTCCGCGCAGGCTGATGCCGCTTCATAGAGCAGCACGTGGGGCATGGCCGCGGCGCAGCAGCGACGCACATCGGCCAGCGAGCTCACAAAGTCGATCACCGTGTCCTCACCCGCCAGGCCGCGCAGCACCTGCACACGCAAGGCCGGCGCCATGACCCACGCCAGCACCTGCCGGCGCCCTTGCCGAATAGCCTCAAGCGGTGGCTCGGGTTCAGCCGGTGCATCGTTGGCGGCTGCCGGCTGCCCAAAGTGCAGCATCAAGTGCACATCAAACGGCGTGTCTTCGCGCTTCCAGCCCAGGCCGAGCGCGCCGGCGCAGCGTTGCAGCAGGCGCCAGCTCACGGTGTCCAGCGCGCTCGCCGGCACGCTGTGGGCAAGCTTGGGCGCAAGGGGTACGGCGTGAGCAAAATAGCAGCTCAGGCCCAGGCCCTGCACACCGTTCGTGTCCACCGCGCTGCCGAGCTGAAGCTCCACCACCGAGCACGCGTGTTCGAGGCCCCAATCGAACAGGGCATGCACCAAGGCGTGCAGCAAGGCCGCATCGGCAACGACCATCCATTCAACCTCGGGCGACGGCGCAGCAAGCCGCACGGCGCCGCCCAATTCGCGTTCGCGCTGAGCCAAGTTTTCACGCAACATCGCGGCCAAGCCGATGGCCTCGGGGTGCAGTTGCGCGCCGCGTTCGAGACGGTTGAGCTGTTGCGCGTTGATGCCAACTCGGCGCGCGCGATCCATGTCGCGATACAGCTCCACCAACCAAGTCAGGTCCACCACTTCGGCAGCCACCAGCGCTTGCAGCCGCTGCAAGGCGGCGCCCAGCGGCACGGAAATTTCAGCCCCCGTGCTGGCCGCCAGATCACGCAGCCACGGCCCTGCCGCGGTGCCGTCGAAGGCGGGTTCGAGTGCCGCCGCTTTGCTGCGCAGCGCCACGTCGCGCAGCGGCTCGGTGTGCTGATGCAACAAAAAGACGTTTGATCTCATGGCCCCTGAGCCCGGCTGCGCCTGCCTCGCCCGCCGACGCTTCACACTGGGCAGGCCGCATGTTCGTGGCGCCTTCAGGCGCTGCCAAGCCCGCATCTCAAGGGCAGCCACGGCACGCGCCGGTGATCCTGCACGACAGGCCTGAAAACCTCGTTCAAATCACGCCCAGCGCGTGCAAGCGCGCGCGCTCGGCGGCATCGACACCGATCTCGCCCAACACCTCTTCGTTGTGTTCGCCCAGCAGCGGCGGGCCGCGCCTGACTTGCACCGGCGTGGCAGAAAACTTCATCGGGCTGCCCACCACGTGCAGGCCTGGCGCCAGCGCATGCGGCACGGCCTGGCGCATGCCGCGGTGCTGCACCTGGGGGTCGGCAAACACCTCGGCCAGGTTGTTGATGGGGCCGCACGGCACGGTCACCGCCTCCAGCGCCTCCAGCCAATACGCCTTGGTGTTTTTCATGAAGGCCCCGGCCAAGGCCGGCACCAGCGTGGCGCGGTGGCGCACGCGGTCAGCGGCGCGGACATAGCGCGGGTCGACGGCCAGGCCGGGTTCGCCCAGCACTTCGCAGCAGCGCCGGTATTGCTCGTCATTGCCCACCGCCAGCACGAGGTGGCCGTCAGCCACCTCGAACAACTGGTAAGGCACCAAGTTCTGGTGCGCGTTGCCGTAGCGCTGCGGCACCTGGCCGGTGACCAGGTAGCTGGCCCCCAGGTTGGCCAGCATCGCCACTTGCGTGTCGAGCAAGGCCAGGTCGATGGCCTGGCCCTGGCCGGTGGCTTCGGCGTGGCGCAGCGCGGCCAATATCGCCACCGTGGCATACATGCCGGTGAACAGGTCAGCCACCGCCACGCCGGCTTTTTGCGGGCCGCCACCGGGCAGATCATCGCGCTCGCCGGTCACGCTCATCAGCCCGCCCATGGCCTGCGCGGCCACGTCATACCCGGCGCGGTGGCGGTACGGGCCGGTCTGGCCAAAGCCGGTGATCGAGCAATACACCAGCGCCGGGTAGCGCGCCAGCATGCTGGCTGCATCGAGCCCATAGCGCGCCATGTCGCCGACCTTGTAGTTCTCAATGAACACCTGGCTGCGCGCGGCCAGGCGGTGGATCAAGGCCTGGCCGTCGGGGTGAGCGATGTCGATGGTGATGGCGCGCTTGTTGCGGTTGGCGCCCAGGTAGTAGGCGGCGTCGGTGGTGTCGCGGCCGTCGCGGTCTTTGACGAACGGCGGGCCGAACTGGCGCGTGTCGTCGCCGCGGCCCGGGCGTTCGACCTTGATCACATCAGCGCCCAGGTCGGCCAGGGTTTGCGTGCACCAGGGGCCGGCCAGGATGCGCGACAAATCGAGCACGGTGACGCCGCTCAAGGCGCCGCGGGGCGAGGTAGGTTGATTCATGGCGGCCGATTCTGCGGCACGGCCGTGCGCGCTATGCTGCGCCAACCACCTCTCGCGCAAGATGCCCACTGCCACATCGACCCCTCACGACGCTGCGCCATCATCGCCTTCGTCACTCGACCTGCTGATCGTCGGCGCCGGCTTTGCTGGCCTGTTCATGCTGCACCAGGCGCGCAGCTTGGGGCTGAACGCGCTGGTGCTGGAAGCCGCGCCCAGCGTCGGCGGCACCTGGTATCACAACCGCTACCCCGGCGCGCGGGTGGACATCCAGAGCCTGGAGTATTCGTTCTCCTTTGACGAAGACTTGCAGCAGGCCTGGCGCTGGAGCGAGCGCTACGCCGCGCAGCCCGAACTGCTGCGCTACGCCAACCATGTGGCTGACCGTTTCAAGCTGCGCGATGGCATCTTGCTCAACACCCGCGTGGCCGCGGCGGCGTTTGACGAAGCGGCCTGCGCCTGGCAGGTGCGCAGCACCGCGGGCGGCGTGTGGCGCGCACAGTTTCTGGTCATGGCCAGCGGCCCGCTGTCCACCCCCAACAAGCCGGCCTTCCCAGGGCTGGAAAACTTTCAGGGCCGCGTGCTGCACACCGCCGACTGGCCGCACGATCCCATTGACTTCACCGGCCGGCGCGTGGCCGTGGTGGGCACGGGGTCGTCCGCCGTGCAGGCCATTCCGCTCATCGCGCAGCAAGCCGCGCAGCTCACGGTGTTCCAGCGCACTGCGGCGTACTGCGTGCCGGCACACAACGGCCCGCTGGATGCCGATTTCGAGCGCCGCATCAAGGCCGACTACGCCGGCTTTCGTGCCCGCAACCGGCGCATGCGCCCCGGTTTTGGCAGTGCGCAACCCGCGGGCACCGGCCCGGCCCATGCGGCCACGCCAGCCGAGCGCGAAGCCGAATTCGAAGCCCGCTGGAAGGTCGGCGGCTTTGGCCTGCTTGGCGCCTACACCGACCTGTTCACCGACCCGGTGTCCAACAACCACGCCGCCGAGTTCGTGCGCAACAAGATCCGCGCCACCGTGCACGACCCGGCCACCGCCGCGTTGCTGTGCCCGCACCAGCCCATCGGCTGCAAACGCCTGTGCGTGGACACAGGCTACTACGCCACCTACAACCTGCCCCATGTGCAATTGGTGGATGTGAGCACGCAGGCCATTGCGCGCATCACCGAAACCGGCCTGGTCGCGGGCGGGCAAGCGTTCGAGTTCGACGACCTGGTGCTGGCCACCGGCTTCGACGCCATCACCGGCACCTTGATGCGGCTCGATTTGCGCGGCCGCGCCGGCCTGCGCATTCAAGACAAGTGGGCCGGCGGGCCGCTGAACCAGCTCGGCCTGATGGTGCAAGGCTTCCCCAACCTGTTCAACGTGGTCGGGCCGGGTTGCACGGCGGCGTTCACGGCCGTCATTGCGGCCATCGAACACCATGTGCAGTGGATCGCCGATTGCATCAATCACCTGAGCGCGCACGGCCTGAAGACCATCGACGCCACGCCGCAGGCCGAGGCGCAATGGGTGGCTTACGTGAACAGCGTGGCCGCGCAGACCATCTTCCTGAGCTGCAACTCCTGGTACCTGGGCGCCAACATCCCGGGCAAGCCGCGCATGTTCATGCCCTTGACCGGCGGCTTTCCGGCTTATGTGGAACGTTGCACCGCGGTGGCACGCCAGGGCTACGAGGGTTTTGCCCTGGCATGAAGGCTGCGGCAGTCGTCATGCTGGCGGCGGCGCTGCTGCACGCGGGCTGCGCGCCGGCGCTGAATTGGCGTGACGTGCGCCCACCCCGCAGCGGCCTGCAAGCGCAGCTGCCGTGCAAGCCGGCCAGCCAGGTGCGCAGCGTGAAGCTGGCGGGCGCCACTGTCTCGATGACCGTGCTGGCCTGTGACGCCGGCGGCGCCACCTGGTCACTGGCCTGGGCCGAAGTGGCCGAACCCGCCCAAGTGGGCCCGGCGCTGGCCGCGCTGCGTGACGCGGCCTTGAGCAACATTGGCGCCGGCGCCGCCACACCTTTGCCGCTGGCCGTGAAGGGCAGCACCCAGCATGTGCAGGCCACACGGGTGGCGTTCAGCGGCAAATTGCCCAGCGGCACCGCCGTGCAGGCGCAGACGGCCGTGTTTGCCAAGGCGCTGCGCGTGTTCCAGGCCAGCGCGCTGGGCGCGGAGCTGGACGCCGCCACGGCCCAGATCTACTTCGATGCCCTGAGCCTATGAACCCTGGTGTGCGCCTGTTCGCCGTCTTCGCCTTCGCGTACTTTTTCTCGGCCCTGCTGCGCGCCGTCACCGCCACGCTGGCGCCGGTGTTCAGCACCGAACTGGGCCTGGGCGGTGGCGACCTGGGCCTGCTCGCAGGCGCCTACTTTCTGGGCTTTGCGGCGCTGCAATTGCCGCTGGGCAAGGCGCTGGACCGGCACGGCCCGCGCCGGGTGCTCACGGTGTTGCTGTCGCTGGCCGTGCTGGGCTGCGTGGGCTTTGCGCTGGCGCAGGGCTTGGTGGGTTTGATCGCCTCGCGCATGCTCATCGGCATGGGCGTGGCGGCGTGCCTGATGGCGCCACTCACCAGCTACCGCCACCGCTTCACACCGGCCATGCAGTTGCGCGCCAATTCGTGGATGTTGATGACCGGCTCGCTGGGCATGCTGGCATCGACCCTGCCGGTGCAGTGGCTGCTGCCGCTGCTGGGTTGGCGCGGCCTGTTCTGGGCCGCTGCCGCCGCGCTGCTGGCGGCCGTGGCCCTGATCCGCCTGGCCGTGGCGCCCGACGTGCCCAGCGCGCCCCCGGCCGAGTCGGCTGCTGGGTCGGCTGCCGGGTCGGCTGCCGGGTCGGCTGCAAACAGCGGTTATGGTTCGATCGTGCGCCACCCGCGCTTCTTGCGCATGGCGCCGATGGGCTTTTTCAACTACGGCGGCATGATCGCCGTGCAGTCGCTGTGGGCCGGGCCGTGGTTGACGCAGGTCAGCGGCTGGTCGGCGCAGCAGGCCGCGCAAGGGCTGTTCGCCATCAACCTGAGCATGCTGTTTGCCTTCATGGCCTGGGGCGCGCTGATGCCGCGGCTGGTGAAGCGCGGGCTGGACAGTGAACGCGTCATGCGCTGGGGCCTGCCGCTGAGCCTGGCCCTGCTGGCGCTGAACGTGGCCCTGGGCACGCAGACCGGCGCGGCGCACTGGGCCGCCTGGTGCGTGGCGAGCACCTTCGTTTCGCTCAGCCAGCCGGCGGTGGGCCAGGCCTTCCCGGCGGCGCAGGCCGGGCGCGCTCTTTCGGCCTTCAACCTGGCCATCTTTGCCGGCGTGTTCTGCGTGCAATGGGGCATCGGCCTGGGGCTGGACGCGCTGGTGGCGCGCGGCGTGGCGTTGCCGCGCGCCTACGCCCTCTGCTTTGGCGTGTTCGGCCTGTGCTGCACCGCCGCCTACGCCTGGTTCCTGCTGAGCAGCCGTGGCGCCACGGATAATCGGCCCGCCTCATGAGCAAAGTGGCTTTGCCACTTTGCTCATCCCCCGCGGGGGGCGGTCGACGTATGTCGTCGGCCTGGGGGCGCACATCAACCACCCCCAAACCATGACCACCGTTGTACTCGTCGCCCATGCGCCCCTGGCCAGCACCTTCAGCGGCCTGGGCGGGCATTGTTTCGAGAAGGCGGCAGCGTCGCTGAAGGTGCTGGACGTGCAACCCAGCGAGCAGATCGACGACGTTGCCCAGCGCCTGCGCGCGCTGTTGCCGCGCGAGCCCGAGGCCGATGTGCTGGTGCTGGCCGACACCGTGGGCGCCACCCCTTACAACGGCGCCAGGCAGGTGGCTGATGGCGATCCGCGCGTGCGCGTGATCGCCGGGCTGAACTTGCCGATGTTGTGGCGCACCCTGTGCTACTTGGCCGAGCCGATTGACAAGCTACAGAGGCTGGCGCTGGACGGCGGCGTCGAAGGCATCAACCGTTCGCGCCCGGGCGCGGCGTGAACGTGATCAGCCCATGATCAAAACCATCATCACCATCACCAACAAACTTGGCCTGCATGCCCGCGCCTCGGCCAAACTGACCAAGCTGGCCGGCAGCTTCAAGAGCGAGATTCACCTCAGCCGCAACGGCCGGCGCGTGAACGCCAAGAGCATCATGGGCGTGATGATGCTGGCCGCCGGGCTGGGCGCGGAAATCGAGATCGAGGCCGACGGCGCCGATGAAGTGGCGGCCCGCGATGCGCTGGCCGCGCTGATCAACGACAAGTTCGGTGAGGGGCAGTAGGTCGTGAGCATTCAGCTCTTCGGCCTGCCTGTGTCGCGCGGCGTGGCCATTGGCCGCGCGGTGCTGGTGGCTTCCAGCCGGGTTGACGTGCAGCACTACTTCATCACGCCGGAAGAGGTGGAAAGC
>JANMYI010000647.1:0-5131 GCA_031381955.1 Burkholderiales bacterium | reverse complement strand
TGCGTCAGCGCCGGCAACTGCCACTCGCTTCGGCCCAGGCAAAGAACGGCAGGCTCAACACGCCCATGCCTGCGCCGGCAAATTCGCCCTTCAGGCAGTCGCCCAGCGCCGTGCGCTCAATGCGGTTGGCCAGTTGCTCCTGCCTGGATGCCGCCGCAAGCTGGCCGCTGGCCACGCGGCCCAGCTCACCCAAGCCGGGCGTGGCCGCGGTCGCGGCAACGGCGCGCCGCGTGCCGGGAGCGTCGAGCAGGCTGGGTCGCGGCGCTTGAGCCGCGGCCGAGGCCGCGGCCGGTGCGGGGCTGGATTCAGGCGGGGCGGCTGTTGCGGCCACCTCTGGGGCCGCTGCCAGCACAGGCGGTGCAGGCGTTGTCCACGCCGTCACTGCCTGCGCTGGCGCTGCGGGCAAGGTTCGCGCGGCCGGTGCGGGCATTCGCGCCACGGTCACGCCTGGCGGGTTGGCTCGTGGCACGGTGGCGGGCTTTGGCATGGCCTTGAGGTGCAGCCAGGTCACCGCAGCAACTGCAGGTGCAGCGGCGCCGGGTGGCGGGCGCAGCGCCAGTTGCAGCCAGCCCCACAACGCCAAGTGCAGCAAGGCAATCAGCAATGCCAGCAACGCCTTCATGCCCGCGGCCCAGGCAAACTTCGGCGGCAAAGGAGCCAGCTATGCGCAAGATCAGCCATGTCAGTGAAACCCCCGCCGTCAAGGTGCTGCGCGCCGCTGGCATTGAGTTCATTGCGCATGCGTACGATTATGTCGAGCACGGCGGCACGGCCGAATCGGCCCGCCAGCTCGGTTTGAATGAGCACAGTGTGATCAAGACCTTGGTGATGCAAGACGAACGCGCGCAGCCGCTGATCGTGTTGATGCATGGTGACGCGCAGGTCAGCACCAAGAACCTGGCGCGCGCCATCGGCGCCAAGACGGTGGCGTCGTGCACGCCAGAGGTGGCGCAGCGCCACAGCGGCTACCAGGTGGGCGGCACCTCGCCGTTCGGGCTGCGCAAGGCCATGCCGGTGTATGTGCAGCGCACGGTGTTGGCGCTGCCGCGCATCGTCATCAATGGTGGGCGGCGTGGTTACCTGGTGGGGCTGGAGCCGGCGGCGCTGACCCGGCTGCTGGGCGCCGTGGCGGTGGACTGCGCGTTGCCGTCAGGTTGAAAGATGGCGGCGCAAGCGGCGCATGAAGCCCCACACCGCCAGCACCACCGGCAGCGCAGCCACGCCCACCAGCACATCGATCTTCCAGTGCAGGCCTTGCAGTGCCGGTAGCGCCAGCATGGCCTTGGCGGCGTAGCTGATGAGGCCCAGCACGTAGTAGCTGATCGCCACCACGCTGAGGCCTTCCACGGTCTGTTGCAAGCGCAACTGCATTTGTGCGCGCTGCGCCATGGCCTTGAGCAGCTCCTGGTTGTTGGCCTCGCGGTGCACCTCAACGCGCACGCGCGCCAGGCCCACGGCGCGGTTGATGCGCTCGGCCACGTCACTCAGCCGCGCGTCGGTGCTTTCGCACAGGGCCACGGCCGGCCCCAGGCGCCGGTTCAGGAAGCCGGTGAGCGTTTGCACGCCGGGCAGGCGCGTTTCACGCAACGCGGCCAGGCGGCGCTGCACGAGTTGGTGATAGGCCCGGGTGGCGGCAAAGCGAAAGCGCGTGCGCGCGGCGATGTGTTCGACCTCGGCCGCAAGTTGGGTCAAGGTGTTGAACACCGGCGTGTCGTCGCCCGGGCTGCCGGCGGCCATGGCGTCCACTGCGTTGCGCAGCCGGGCTTCCAGCGCGCCCAAGGCAGCGGCTTCGCGCTGGGCCAGCGGAAAGCCCAGCATGGCCAACATGCGGTAGGCCTCGATCTCGCACAGGCGTTGCGCCTCGCGCGCCAGCTGCTCGGGGCTGAGCGCAGCGTCGAACAGCAAGAAGCGCGTGGTGTGCTGTTCGTGCAAGCGCAGGTCGGTGAGCGCGGTGGCCGCGCCTTCGCCGATGTGCGAGCCGATCAGCTCACCAATGTGAAAACCACCCCGCCAGGCGGCTGGCGACAGCGCCCCGGCCAGCGCCGGCAGCAACATGATCTGCGTGGCCGCCAACAATTTTCCCGCCGCGGTTTGCGCGAAGATTTCCTGCAGCGCGCCGGGCAGGCTGCGCAGACCCGGTGCCCGTTGCCACAGGCCGCGCAGCGCGGCTGGATCGGCCGGTACATCGGCCAGGGCGTGGAACCATTGCCAACTGACGAATTCGCCGTGACGCTCGTACTTGAAGGCCTGCGCGTCTTGCTGCAGCAGCATGTGGTGAGCACCCGGTGCCGGCGCCGGCGCGCCGAAGTGCTGGCACACCGCGGCCAGGGCCTGGGCCGCGCAATCGGCGCTCATGCCGTGCTGCACCCAATGGCTCAACACCCCCGGCGCGGCCACTTGCAGCGGCGGGCGGGCGTGCAGTTCGTCGTGCAACTCGGGGTGCGCCAGGCTGGGCCAGTTCGATGCCATGGTTTCATTTTGCGTTGCCTTGGCCGGGCGGCGTAGGACGGCGCCGCTCATGCTGGCCGTTCGTCCCGTTCCCTTCCTGCAGCGCCACATGGCGTGGCTGGTCTGGCTCGCCATGCTGTTGCCCATGGCACAGATGGCCGCCATGTGGCATGGCGTGTCGCACGCGAACACCCGGGTAGCCGGCGCTGACGACCCCCTTGACGCGCCGCAAACCACGCCCTGCGATCTGTGCCTGGCGGGCGCCACGGTGACGGGCGGCGCGGCGCTGGTGGCCTGGCCGGCAGTCTCGCCGGCCGTTGCTGCGCATGAGCTGCCGGCGCTGGCCTTTGCCAGTGTCTGCGTCACCGCCCTCGCGCTGGCCTACCGCAGCCGCGCTCCGCTTCTCGTTTCAGCCTGACGTTCCTTTGCGGCCCAAGCCTGCGCCCTGCGCAGTTTGGTTCGCATGAGGCCCAAGCCTGCGCGTTGCGCAGTTTGGTTCGCAAGAGGCCCAAGCCTGCGCGTTGCGCAGTTTGGTTCGCATGAGGCCCAAGCCTGCGCGTTGCGCAGTTTGGTTCGCATGAGGCCCAAGCCTGCGCCCTGCGCAGTTTGGGCGAGCCCCGACGTTCCTGCCTGGATCGAGCAACCATGATCAAACCCTTGCCGGCGAGCCTTGCGCTCGCCTTCGTCTACGCCATGGGTCAGCCCTTGGCTGCCCGGGCGGATACGCCTGCCGACATCGCCGCGCTGCGTGCCGAGATGAACAGTTTGCGTGCCACCTAGGAGGCGCGTTTGCAGGCGCTGGAACAGCGGCTTCAGGCCGCCGAAAAGACCGCGCCCGCGCCGCCCGGGCCAGCCGCACCCAACCCGCCCGTTGCGAGCACGGCACCCGCCGCCCCCAGCAGCTTCAACCCGGCGCTGTCGCTGATCGTCTCGGGTTTGTATGCGCGCACCTCGCAAGACCCCAGCGCGTTACCGTATCAGCGGGGTGGCGTTGCCGGCAGGCGATGAAGCCGGCCCGGGCACACGCGGCTTCAGCCTGGCGGAAACCGAACTGGGTTTGTCGGCCAGTATCGACCCCTGGTGGCGCGGCGTGGCCAGCATCGCCTTGCACGCGGACGATCGCGTGTCGGTGGAAGAGGCCTATGCGCAGACCACCGCTCTGGGCGCTGGCCTCACGCTCAAGGCCGAGCGTTTCTTCTCGGGCCTGGGCTACCTCAATGCGCAGCATGCGCACCGCTGCGACATCGTCGACAACCCGCTGGCCTACCAGGCGATGCTGGGCACGCAGTACGGCGACGACGGCGTGCAGCTGACCTGGCTGGCACCGACCGACCAGTTCATTCAGCTCGGCATGGAGCTCGGCCACCGGCCGCAACGGCGCCGGCATGGTGGCGTTGACGGCGCACATCGGGGGCGACCTGGGTGCCAGCCACAGTTGGCGCGCCGGCCTGTCAATGCTCAATGCCAAAGCCAGCGACCAGGCTCTGGACGATGTGGACGCGCTGGGCAACGGCATCACCAACGCCTTCAGCGGACGCACCCGGCTGTGGGTGGCCGATGCGGTGTGGAAGTGGGCGCCCAACGGCAACGCCACACGCACCAACTTCAAGCTTCAGGGCGAATGGTTGCGCAGCACACGCAGCGGCAACCTGGTGCAGGATGTTGACGGGTTGAACCTGGCGGCGCCCCACCGTTCCAGCCTCTCGGGCTGGTACGTGCAGGGCGTTTACCAGTTCATGCCCGCCTGGCGGCTGGGGCTGCGCACCGAGCGGCTCGATTCAGCCAGTGCCTATCGGCCCACCAAACACGCGCTGATGCTGGACTTCAACGCCAGCGAGTTTTCGCGCCTGCGTCTGCAACTGGCGCAAGACCGTTCGCGCGCAGGCGCCGTCGACCGGCGGGTCTTCCTGCAATACCAGATGAGCCTGGGCGCGCACGGTGCGCACAGGTGCTGACTGTTAGTCGAACGGGAACGTGCCATGAACAAGTTCAAACTTCTTTGCGTGCCGCTGGCGGCCCTGCTGTGGCTGCCCATCGCGCCTGCGCAGGCCGGTTGCGGGTGTTGGCCTGCGAACCCGAATGGGGCGCCCTGGTGCAGGAACGCGGCGGCGCCCTGGTCGAGGTGGCCGTGGCCACCACGGCCTTGCAAGACCCGCATCAGATCCAGGCCAAGCCCAGCCTGATCGCGCGCACGCGCAATGCCGACCTGGTGGTGCGCACCGGGGCGGAACTGGAGATCGGCTGGCTGTAAGCCAGAACGCTGGCATCGCTGTCGTGAAGCTGCCGTTCACCGTGGGCGGCAGCGAAGGTGCGAAAGACTTGTTCGGCCTGTTCGACGACACGTTATTGCGCCTGCTGGCGGCCGGAGCACCGCGTTGAACTGGGCTGAGCTGGACTGGGGGCATCCTCGGCCCCGCCCTGGTGGCCGGCCTGCTCGTGCTGGCCACCCATGTGCCCCTGGGCATGCAAGTGCTGGACCGCGGCATCGTCTTCATCGACCTGGCCATTGCGCAGATCGCCGGCCTGGGCGTGATTGCGGCCGATGCCCTGGGCCTGCCCGAGGGCGGCGTGGCGGTGCAGGCCGCCGCCGTCAGCGCCGCATTGCTGGGTGCATGGCTGCTGACCATGACCGAACGCCGCGCGCCGCGGCAGCAAGAGGCGCTGATCGGCGTCATGTTCATCC
>JANMYI010000631.1:0-7717 GCA_031381955.1 Burkholderiales bacterium | reverse complement strand
CGCCGGTCGGGTTGCCGGGCGAGCAGACATAAAGCAACTGGGTGCGGCTCCATGTCGCGTCGTCGATCTGCGACCAGTCGGCGGCGAAATTTCGCGCCGGGTCGCTGTTGGCGAACGCGGTGCGCGCGCCGGCGAGCAGTGCCGCACCCTCGTAGATTTGGTAGAACGGGTTCGGGCAGACGACGGTCGCACCGTCGCGCGTCGGGTCGATCACGGTCTGCGCGAGCGCGAAGAGCGCCTCGCGCGAACCGTTGACCGGCAGCACCTGTGTGGCCGCATCGAGCGTGACGCCGTAGCGGCGCTGCACCCAGGCCGCGCAAGCTTCGCGCAGGGCCGGTTCACCGGCCGTGGCGGGGTAGTTCGACAGACCGGGCAGTGCTTCGATCAAGGCCTGCTCGATCAGCGCCGGCGTGGCGTGCCGCGGCTCGCCCAGCCCCAAGCTGATGTGCTTCAGGTGAGCTGGTGGCGTGATGCCGCGCGTGAGCTCGCGCAGGCGTTCGAAGGGGTAGGGGTTCAGGCGCGACAGCAGCGGGTTCATCAAACGATTATCCGTGCCGCACTGTGCCAATCTGCTGCGGTCTGGGCGATCATGGCGGCATGTCTGCCGCCGCCGTCAAGCGCCGAATCATGAGCTGGGTACTGACCCTGGCTGCGGCCTACTTGCTGGTGCTGGCCTTCGTTTTGTGGGGCCAGGAACGCCTGCTTTTCATGCCCGCCAAACTTGCGCCGGAGCACCGCTTCGAGCTTGGCGCCGATGTGTTTGAGGCCTGGGTGCCGGTGGCCGATGCGCGCCTGCACGCCTTGCACCTGCGCCTGCCCGCGCCGCGCGGCGTGGTGTTCTACCTGCACGGCAACGCCGGCAACCTGCAAGGCTGGTTCACCAACGCTGACTTCTATCGCCAGGCCAATTTCGACTTGTTCATGCTCGACTACCGCGGCTATGGCAAGAGCAGTGGGCGCATCACCAGCCAGGCTCAGCTCGAAGCCGATGTGCGCGCCGCGTGGGACCTGCTGGCGGCGCACTACGAAGGTCGGCCCATGAGCCGGGTGGTGTTTGGCCGCTCGCTCGGCACCGGCCTGGCCACCGGTCTGGCCGCACAGGTGCAGCCTGAGTTGACGGTGCTGGTCTCGCCCTATGAAAGCATGGCCGCCCTGGCGGCGCACCATTACCCCTGGGTGCCGGCAGCCTTGCTGCGTTACCCCCTGCGCAGCGACCTGGCGCTGCCGCGCATCAAGACGCCGGTTTGGATGGCGCATGGCGAGCTGGACACGCTGATCCCGGTGCAGCATGCGCAGCGCTTGGCGCAGCTTGCGCCGGCAGCCACCCTGGTGCGCGTGCCCGGTGCTGGGCACAACGACGTGCACCTGTTCCAGCCGTACCTGCAGGGCTTGCGCCGTGCGCTGGCCCAATGAAGGAGCGCTCTACAAGCGCCCCACGCAGCCAGGCGCGCCGCAGCGGCAGGCCAGGCGGCCTTCATGGTGGGTTTCACCGTAGTTCACGGTGATCTCTTCGCCACCGGCGATGGCGCGCAAGGCGTAGAACTCCACCCGCCCTTGGCGAATGCACAGCCGCGCATTGGGTGCGCAGGAGTGATTGGTGTAGCGCATGGGATCGGCGGATTTGCTGAAGTCGATGGCGCGGCGCGGCGACAGCTCCACGATCATGATGCGTTCATGGCGCGTGGCACGAATGCGCGCCTCGGCCACGCTGATCGCTTCACCGCGGATCTCGCCGATCTTCAGCCGCGGCGGTATCGCTTCGGCGGCGAAGGCGCCCTGGCCGTCGATCGCACTGGGCTGCACGTCAACGGAAAACTTCTGGTAAGCGGGCCGCAGGGCCGACAGATGGCTGCTCATTGCGCGATCATAGAAGCCGCCCGCCGCGAAAGGCTGCCCATGTTTGCGCGCACTGCCCAGGCCCTGCTGATTGCCCTGCTCATCGAGCTGCTAGGCGGCTGTGCCGTGCTGCCGCCAGGGGTGCAGCGGCCGCCCTCGCAAGCCATTGCGGCGAGCGCGAACACCGCGCTGGGCCGCATCGCTGCGGCCTCGCAGCCGCAGCCCGGCCTGAGCGGCTTTCGCTTGATGCCGGCGGGCCCTTATGCGCTGGGCGTGCGGCTGGAGATGATCCGCCGCGCGCAGGTGTCGATCGACATCCAGTACTACCTGATCGGCAACGACGACATGGGGCACTACCTGCTGCGCGAGCTGCGTGATGCAGCGCAACGCGGCGTGCGCGTGCGCCTGCTGCTCGACGACTTGTACACCGTGGGCATGGACAAACTGCTGCTCGGCCTGGCCGCCCATGCCAACGTGGAGCTGCGCCTGTTCAACCCGTTTGCCGGTATCCGCTATTCGGCCGGCACGCGCTGGGCCAGCGGGCTGGCCAGCTTTCACCGCCTGAACCGGCGCATGCACAACAAGCTGCTGATCGCCGATGGCGCCATGGCCGTGGCCGGCGGGCGAAATTTGGCAGCCGAGTACTTCATGCTGCATGCGCAGCAGAACTTCATTGACCTGGACACCTTCGTCATGGGCGCCGTGCTGCCGCAGATGCAAGGCATTTTTGACCGCTACTGGAACAGCCCCTATCTCTATCCAGTGCAAGCCATTGCCAGCAGCGTGCTGGATGTGCCAGCCTTGCGCGCGGCCTTCGCGCGCGCCACCGATGGCTTACCGGTACCCTCGACAAAATTCATCTCCGGTGCTGACGTGTTGGGCTATGGCCCGCTGGCTGACGACTTCGACGACGGCCGCCTGGGCCTGGTCTGGGCCGAAGCCGATGCCTTTGCCGACTCGCCCGACAAGGTGTTGGGCGGGCAGGATCTTGATCAACTCGGCTCACCCACGGTGCGCGCCAGTCTGGTGGCCGAGTTCTTCAAGGCGCGTGAATTCGTGATGATCAGTTCGCCCTACCTGGTGCCCGGCGAGGCAGGCCTGCGCCAGGTGCGCGCCGCGCGCGAACGGGGGTTGAGGATCGAAGTCGTCACCAACTCATTGGCCGCTACCGACGAGCCCGTGGTGCATGCCGGCTACCGGCGCTATCGCGCAGAAATGCTGCGCGCCGGCGTGCAGCTATACGAGGTCAGCCCGGCGCGCATCGGGGCGGCACCCCGGCTGGGGCTGTTCGGCCAGTCAGTCGCGCGCTTTCATGCCAAGACCGCGGTCATCGACGGCAAGACCGTCTTCATCGGCAGCATGAACTTCGACCCCCGTTCCGAACGCCACAACACCGAGATGGGCCTGCTCGTGCGCAGCGAGCCGCTGGCGCGCGAACTGATGCGCCTGGCCGAACTGGTGAAGAACAACGCCACTTACCGCCTGGAATGGAACGCGGTGGCAAGCCGCATCGAATGGCATGTGCACGGCCGCGCTGGTGAGCAAGTGCTGGTCAACGAGCCCGACACCAGCCTGTGGCAGCGCCTGCTGCTCAACCTGGTGGCGCCACTGGCGCCGGAGACGCTGCTGTGAATCAGGCCAGGCCGCTGGCTTGGTCAGTGGCCGGTAACGGCGCCAGCACCACCGCCGCCTGCGGCTGCCAGCCCTTCTTGCGCTGCTCCACCACCACGTTGGTGTGGATGCCGCCGCGCACATACCACCTGGCCGTGATGCGAACAAAGCGCGGGCTGATGGCGGCGCAAATGTCGTCGAGGATGCGGTTGGTCACCGCTTCGTGGAAGGCGCCTTCGTTGCGGTAGCTCCAGAAGTACAGCTTCAGGCTTTTCAGCTCGATGCACAGCGCGTCGGGCACGGTTTCGATGCTGAAGTGAGCAAAGTCGGGCTGGCCGGTAAGCGGGCAGTTGCAGGTGAACTCGGGCACCTGGAATTGAATAACGTAGTCGCGCTGCGGCGCCGGGTTGGGGAAGACCTGCAAGGTCTTGGCTGGTGCGCTGGGCGGGCTGGCCGGGGCCTGGCGTTGTGTGGGGGCAGGGGCTTTGCGGGCCATGAGCGTGTGCGCCTTTGAGGGGGCTTTTCGAGGGGGCGCGATGCTATCATCGCGGCCCAAAAATACCTCGCAAGAACGCCTCGATGCAGAGGCGTTTTTCATGCTGATCACGGCCCTTCGCCGGGCCGCCCGCGCAGTGTTAACGCGGCTTGCCAGATCTCGCGGCTTGCCAGAACTGAACTCGCCCATGCGTCTGAACCAGATCCGCCTTGCCGGCTTCAAGTCCTTCGCCGACCCCACCACTTTCCAGTTGCCCGGCCAGCGCGTGGGCGTGGTCGGCCCCAACGGTTGCGGCAAGAGCAACATCATGGACGCCGTGCGCTGGGTGCTGGGCGAGAGCAAGGCCAGCGAATTGCGCGGCGAATCCATGCAAGACGTGATCTTCAACGGCACCGCCACGCGCAAGCCTTCAAGCCGTTCGAGCGTGGAACTCGTCTTCGACAACGCCGATGCGCGCGCCGGCGGGCAGTGGAACAGCTACGCTGAAATCGCCGTCAAGCGCGTGCTCACGCGTGACGGCACGAGCAGCTACTACATCAACAACCAGCCGGTGCGCCGCCGCGATGTGCAAGACGTGTTCCTGGGCACCGGCCTGGGGCCGCGGGCCTACGCCATCATCGGCCAGGGCACCATCAGCCGCATCATCGAAAGCCGCCCTGAAGAGTTGCGCTTGTTCCTGGAAGAAGCGGCCGGCGTGTCGAAGTACAAAGAGCGCCGCCGCGAGACGGAAAACCGGCTGAAGGACACGCGCGAAAACCTGACGCGGGTGGACGACATCCTGCGCGAACTGAACAGCAACCTCGACAAGCTGCAAGGCCAGGCCGAAGTGGCGCAGCGCTACCACGCCTTGCAAACCGATGGCACGAAGAAGCTGCACCAGTTGTGGTTCTTGAAACATCGTGATGCCGCCGGCGAGGCGCAGCGCGTGCACCAGGCGCTGAACGAAGCCGTCACGGCGTTCGAGCAGCGCACCGCGGAATTGCGCCACGTGGAGGCCGAGCTCGAAACCATCCGCCAGGCGCATTACGCCGCGGGCGACGCCATGCACCTGCGCCAGGGCGCGCTGGCTGACGCCGCGCTGGAAGTGAGCCGGCTGGAAGAGCGCATCCGCTACGTGGTTGAAGTGCGCCATCGCACCGAGGCGCGGGTGGCCGAGCTGAAGGCGCAGAACAGCCAATGGGCTGATCGCCAAGCCCAGGCGCAGACCGAGCTTGAAGCCGCCGCGGCGCAGATCGTGCAAGCCGAGGAGCAGGGCGAAACGCTGGCCGCCCAGGCCGAGGAGCAGGCCACTCAACTGGGCGGTTATGACGACGGCGTGCGCAGCGCGCAGGGCCGCAGCAGCGAGCAGCGCGGCCAGGTGGCGCAGGTGCAGCAGCAGATCCAGGTGCTGGCGGCTGAAAGCCGCAGCGTCGATGAACAGCGCCGCGCCCTGCAGGGGCGGCATGAACGCCTGAAGGGCGAGCGCGGCGCGCTGGCCGTGCCCGATATGCAGCGCCTTGGTGAGTTGAAGACCAGCAGCGCCGGTGCCGATGCGGCGCGCGCAGCCAGTGACGCCCGCCTGCACGAACTGACCGAGCAACTGCCGCAACTCGACGAGCAGCGCCGCGCCCAGGCCGCGCTGGCCAGCACCGAAAGCCACAAGCACGCTGACCTGGCCGCGCGGCTCGATGCGCTGCGCGCGCTGCAAGAAAAGGTGCAGCGCGGCGGAAAGCTGCAACCCTGGTTGGCGCGCCACGGCCTGGAAAGCCTGCAAGGCCTGTGGACGCAGATCCACATCGAACCCGGCTGGGAAGCCGCGCTCGAAGCCGCGCTGCGCGAGCGTTTGAACGCCCTGCAGGTGGGCCGGCTGGACACCGTGCGCGCCTTTGCCGCCGACGCGCCGCCCGCCCGCCTGGCCTTCTATTCATTACCCAACGCGGCGCTGCCGGCAGCGGCGCATGCGCTGCCCGGTCTGGCCGACAAGCTGCGCCTGCACGATGCCGGCTTGAAGGCGCTGTTAGGCGATTGGCTCGAAGGCGTGTTCACCGCAACGAGCATCGACGAAGCGCTGGCCGCGCGCACGCAACTGAAGCACGGCGAAGTGATCATGACGCGCGAGGGCCATGCCGTGTCGTCGCACGCCATGAGCCTGTACGCCCCCGACTCCGAACAAGCCGGCATGCTGGCCCGCGCCCAGGAAATTGAAAACCTGGAACGCCAAATGCGCGCCCAGGCCTTGATGGCCGAGCAAGCGCGCGCTGCCGGCGTGCGTCTGGAGGCCGCCTACACCGAAGCCAGCCTGCGCCTGGCCAGCGTGCGCCGCGAGGCTGCCGAGGCCCAGACCCGCGCCCACCAGTTGCAGGTGGAACTGCTGCGCTTGCAGCAGCAGGCCGAAGCCAGCACAGGCCGGCGCACGCAGCTCGATGGCGAGTTGAGCGAGATCGACGCCCAGCTTGAAGCGCTTGAAGAGCGGCGCATGACCGGCGAGGCGCGCTTCGAAGAACTCGACATGCAGCTCGCCACCGCGCAAGAGCGCCATGCCGAACTGGATGATGCCGTGATCGCCGCCGAACGCCAGCGCGCCGGCGCGCAAGAGCAACTGCGCGCGCTGGAACGCCAGGCGCAGGAAGCGCAGTTCCAGGCGCGTGCCCTGGCCGCACGGCGCGCCGAACTGCAACGCGGCATCGAGACCGCCACGGCGCAGATCACCAGCAATGCCGCGGCTGGTGAGCAGTTGCAGCTTGAGCTGGGCACGTTGAACGACACCGCGGCGCAGGCCGGCCTGCAAGGCGCGCTGGCCTTGCGCCTGGTGCGCGAAGGCGAGCTCGGCGCCACGCGCAGCCAGTACGACGACCTGAGCGCCAAGTTGCGCGCGGCCGATGAACAGCGCCTGAGCATCGAGCGCGGCCTGGAGCCGCAGCGCGAACGCATCACCAAATTGCAGCTCGATGAACAGGCCGCGCAACTCGGCGGTGCGCAGTACCTGGATCAACTCACGGCCGCGGCGGTGGATGTGGATGCACTCGGCGCCGGCATCACCACTGAAGGCGTGAAGCTGCAAGGCCTGCAAGGCGAGATCGACCGCATCGGCCGCGAAGTGGCGGCGTTGGGCGCGGTGAACCTGGCCGCGCTGGAAGAGCTCACCGTGGCCAGCGAGCGCAAGACTTTCCTCGATGCGCAGAATGCCGATTTGCTTGAAGCCATGAACACGCTGGAAGACGCGATCCGCAAGATCGACCTCGAAACGCGCGACCTGCTGGGCCAGACCTTCGACCAGGTGAACGAACATTTCGGCCAGATGTTCCCCACGCTGTTTGGCGGCGGCAGCGCCAAGCTGGTGATGACGGGTGATGAGATTCTGGACAGCGGCGTGCAGGTCATGGCCCAGCCGCCGGGCAAGAAGAACAGCACCATCCACTTGATGAGCGGCGGCGAAAAGGCGCTCACCGCCATCGCCCTGGTGTTCGCCATCTTCCAGTTGAACCCGGCGCCGTTCTGTCTGCTCGATGAAGTCGACGCGCCGCTGGACGACGCCAATACCGAGCGCTATTCCAAACTCGTCATGCAAATGAGCGTGGGCACGCAGTTCCTGTTCATCAGCCACAACAAGATCGCGATGGAAATGGCCGAGCAGCTCATCGGCGTGACGATGCAGGAACAAGGCGTATCGCGCATCGTGGCGGTGGACATTGAAGCGGCTGTGGGCTTGGCGGAAACAGCATGACGTTAACGATTGCCCTGGCCATCCTCGGCGGCCTGATCCTGGCCGCCGTGGTGGCGCATGGGGCCTGGAAC
>JANMYI010000291.1:0-12821 GCA_031381955.1 Burkholderiales bacterium | reverse complement strand
GCTGCACCGCATCGACGCCGCGCGAACGCAAGAAACCAGTCAGGTACGCCGTGGCCGGGTACGGCGTGTTCAGCTGGGTCATCGGCGGGGTGAGGGCGAGCACGCGCATGGCTGGCGATTGTCCGGCCTGTCTTCGGCATGCCGTCCGGCCCGCGCCCGGCCCGCTTCGGCAAACGCCCGGCCAACCGCCGCGCGACAATTCCGGCCATTCATTCATGGCACGGATCATTTGATGACGCACTCTCACATTCGCATTTCGTTGCAGCGGCCCTGGGCGTTGGCCTTGGCCGCGCTGGCCACCCTGGTGGCCGGCTGCGCGCAAACCGGTGGCGGCACGGGCGCTGCCGGAAGCGTGGGCACCAGCGCCAGCACCGGCGGGCGCGAGGTGGAGTTGCGCAGCGGCAATTGCCCGCCGCCGGCCTACCCCGACGCCGCCTTGCAGGCCCGCGCCACCGGCGTCACCGTGGTGACCTTCACGGTTGACGCCGTGGGTGCCGTCACCAGCACCAGCGTGTCGCGCAGCAGCGGCGGCACGAAGGAACACCAGATGCTGGACAGTGCCGCGATGGCGCTGGTGCGGCAATGCAAGTTCCCCGCCACGCCGGGCAAGCCGCCGGGCACCGCCGCCATCGAATACAACTGGGCGCTGAAGTAAGCCGCTCAATGCAACTTGCACCCCCGGAAAGCCACCATGAGCAAAGCCTTTGCCTCGCAGGCTGACCTGGAAGTGAAGCAGGTCAGCTTCACCCAGCTCAGCCCCAACGCCTACGCCTACACCGCCGAGGGCGACCCCAACACCGGCATCATCATCGGCGACGACTGCGTGATGGTGGTGGACACGCAAGCCACGCCGGTGATGGCGCAAGACGTGATCCGCCACATCCGCACGGTGACCAGCAAGCCGATCAAGTACGTGGTGCTGAGCCACTACCACGCGGTGCGCGTGCTTGGCGCCACGGGTTACGCGCCGCAGCACATCATCGCCAGCCGCGACACGTATGACCTGATCGTCGAACGCGGTGAGGCGGACAAAGCCAGCGAGATCGGCCGCTTTCCGCGCCTGTTCCAGGCCGTGGAATCGGTGCCCGCTGGCATGACCTGGCCCACCATCACCTTCAGCGGGCGCATGAGCATCTGGCTGGGCAAGCTGGAAGTGCAGTTGATCCAACTTGGCCGCGGCCACACCAAGGGCGACACGGTGGCCTGGCTGCCCGAGCAGAAAATCCTGTTCTCGGGCGATCTGGTTGAGTATGACGCCACGCCCTATGCCGGCGACGCCTATTTTCAAGACTGGCCTCAAACGTTAGACAACATTGCCGCCATGCAGCCCCGCGCGTTGGTGCCCGGCCGCGGCGCCGCGCTCACCACGCCTGCTGCCGTGGCCGCCGGGTTGAAGGGCACGCGCGATTTCATCGCCGATGTATGGGCCAGCGTGCAGGCCGGCGTGGCCGCGGGGCAAGACCTGAACGCCGTGTACAAGGCCACCTACGCCAAGCTGAAACCCAAGTACGGCCACTGGGTGATCTTCGACCACTGCATGCCGTTTGATGTGACGCGCTGCTATGACGAAGCCACCCAGTACCCCGACCCGCGGGTGTGGACGGCGCAGCGCGACATTGAGATGTGGAAGTCGCTGGAGAGTTGAATCTCGATGGACTTTCAGACGGTCGTCTTTCCGTGTCAGCGCAGTGCCGATCAAGACGCTGCGACGCCGGCACACCACCCCGTGGTGGTGGTCGGTGCTGGCCCGGTGGGCCTGAGCCTGGCGATTGACCTGGCCCAGCGCGGCCAGGCGGTGGTGCTGCTGGACGACGATGACCGCCTGTCCAGCGGCTCGCGCGCAATCTGTTTCGCCAAGCGCACGCTGGAGATTTTTGACCGCCTGGGCTGCGGCGCGCCGATGGTGAGCAAAGGCGTGTCGTGGCAAGTCGGCCGCGTGTACTTCGGCAGCGAGCAGGTTTATCAGTTCGATCTGCAACCCGAACCCGGCCATGAGCGCCCGGCGTTCATCAACTTGCAGCAGTATTACGTTGAAGGCCACCTGGTCGAACGCGCGCAACAGCTGCCATTGCTTGATTTGCGTTGGAAGCATGCGCTCAAGGGCATCACCCAAAGTGATGACAAAGTGACCTTGACAGTTAACACACCCGAAGGCGACTACGCCATCACGGCCGGCCACGTGGTGGCCTGCGACGGCTCGCGTTCACCCACGCGCGGGCTGCTCGGCCTGGAAAGCAAAGGCGTCACGTTCAAAGACCGCTTCCTGATCGCCGACGTGACCATGAAGGCCGACTTTCCGCCCGAACGCCGCTTCTGGTTCAACCCGCCGTTCCACCCCGAGCACAGCGTGCTGCTGCACCGCCAGCCCGATTCACAATGGCGCATCGACTTCCAACTCGGCTGGCAGGCAGACCCTGAAGTGGAACGCCAGCCCGAGCGCATTCGCCCGCGCGTGCAGGCTCTGCTCGGGCCGGGGGTGCAGTTCGAGATCACCTGGGCCAGCGTCTACACCTTCAGTTGCCTGCGCATGGAGAAGTTTCGCCATGGCCGCGTGCTGTTCGCCGGCGACAGCGCGCACGGCGTCTCGCCCTTCGGTGCGCGCGGCGCCAATTCGGGTGTGCAGGATGCCGACAACCTGGGCTGGAAGCTGCACGCCGTGCTGCAAGGCCACGCCCCCGATGCGCTGCTCAGCACCTACGCCAGCGAACGCGGAGCGGCGGCGGATGAGAACATCTTGAACTCGACCCGCGCCACCGACTTCATCACGCCCAAGAGCACCGCGAGCCGCCTGTTTCGTGATGCCGTGCTCAGCCTGGCGCGCGAGCACGCCTTCGCGCGCAGCCTGGTCAACAGCGGGCGGCTGTCGGTGCCGGCCGTGTTGACGGATTCACCTTTGAACACACCTGACGTGGATTCGTTCAAGGGTCAACTGGTACCCGGCGCCGTGGCGGCCGATGCGCCGGTTTCGGCCAGCAATGGCGCACCCTGGTTGCTGCAACACTTGCACGGCAACGGCTTCACGCTGCTGCTGTGGAGCGACGACGCTGCGCATGATGCAACCTTGAACGCGGCGGCACAGGCCGTCACCCCCACGCAATTGCTGCGCATCGGCCAGGCTGCGCTGCAAGACCCGCAAGGCCTGCTGCAACAGCGCTACGACGCGCAGCCCGGCACGGCCTACCTGCTGCGGCCCGATCAACACATCTGTGCGCGCTGGCGTGAACCCACGCCGGCCGCGGTGCAGGCGGCGCTGCGCCGCGCGCTGGCGCACCCCGCGAATGGATGAAGGCACCATGACGCTGATCACCACCCCCAACCTGCAAGCACCCGATGATTTCTATGAAGCGCTGATCGACACCCATCGCGATCTCGCAGAACCCGCCAGCCATGCCCTGAATGCGCGCCTGGTACTGCTGCTGGCCAACCACATCGGCGACCCGGCCGTGCTGCGCGAAGCGCTGGCCGCGGCGCGGGCGGGTGCCATGGAGCCAACGTCATGACCCTTCAGTATCAAAGCGGCTTTGGCAATGAATTCGCCAGCGAGGCCGTTCCCGGCGCCTTGCCGCAGGGGCGCAACAGCCCGCAGCGGGTGGCGCATGGCCTGTATGCCGAGCAGTTTTCAGGCACGGCGTTCACGGCGCCGCGCGCCGCCAACTTGCGCAGTTGGTTGTACCGGCGCCAGCCTTCGGTGGTGTGCGGCGGCTACACGCCGTTTCAGCAGCCGCTGTGGACGAGCGGGGCGGCAGGCGGTGTGGCGGTGCCGCCCGACCCACTGCGCTGGGCCGCGCCGGCCATGCCGCTGGCGCCCACCGACTTCATCGCCGGCCTGCGCACGATGTGCGCCAACGGCGAGCCCGACGCCCAGAGCGGCCTGGCCGCGTTGGTCTATGTGGCCAACCAGTCGATGCAGCGGCGCGCGCTCGTCAACGCAGACGGCGAGATGCTGCTGGTGCCGCAACAAGGCCGCCTGCTGTTAACGACCGAGATGGGCATGTTGGACGTGGCGCCGGGCGAGATTGCGGTCATCCCGCGCGGGCTGGCTTTCAGCGTCGGCCTGCCGGATGGCGCGTCGCGCGGCTACGTGGCCGAGAACTACGGCGCGGCGTTTCGGCTGCCTGAACTCGGCCCGATCGGCGCCAACGGCCTGGCCAATGCGCGCGACTTCCTGGCGCCGGTGGCGGCATTCGAACCAGGCGACGGCGCCTACCAACTGATCAAGAAGACCGGCGCCCGCCTGTGGCGCGCCACGCAAACCCACACGCCGTTCAACGTGGCGGCCTGGCATGGCAACCTGGTGCCCTATAAGTACGACACGGCGCGTTTCATGACGATAGCCAGTGTGAGCTTCGACCACCCCGACCCCAGCATCTTCACCGTGCTGACCAGCCCGAGCGACACACCGGGCACGGCGAACTGCGACTTCGTGATCTTCCCGCCGCGCTGGATGGTGAGTGAGGACACCTTCCGCCCGCCCTGGTATCACCGCAACCTGATGAGCGAATTCATGGGCCTGGTGCAGGGCCGGTACGACGCCAAGGCAGACGGTTTTGTGCCGGGCGCGGCGTCGCTGCACAACTGCATGGTGCCGCACGGGCCGGATAGCGATGCCTTTGTTAACGCTTCAAATGCGCCAATGGTGCCGCACAAGCTCGACCACACCCTGGCCTTCATGTTCGAGAGCCGCTGGCGCTTCGTGCCCACGGCCTTTGCAATGAACAGCGGCTTGCTCGATACCGAGTACGTGGCGTGCTGGGC
The DNA here is from genome assembly GCA_031381955.1 of Burkholderiales bacterium. GTDB lineage: Bacteria > Pseudomonadota > Gammaproteobacteria > Burkholderiales > Burkholderiaceae_C > Rubrivivax. The sequence continues at coordinate 8,066 of JANMYI010000291.1, read as the reverse complement.
CGGGCTGAAGGATCAGTTCACGGCTTAGCCAAGAACTCGGCCACGGCGGCATGGCCGGCTTGAACGGCGATCTGCTGCGCCGTGAAGCCGCGGTCGTCGCGCGCGTCGCGTTTGGCGCCGCGTTGCAGCAGCAGCGCCACCACCTCGGCATGGCCCTGGCCGGCGGCCCACATCAGCGCGCTGAGCTGGTGCTCATAGGCGGCGTTCACGTCAGCGCCATGGTCCAGCAGCACGGCCACGGCGTCGCGCTGGCCCTGGCCGGCGGCGTACACCATGGCCGGCTTGTTCATGCGGTCTTGCGGCTCGCTGCGCGCGCCGGCTTGCAGCAAGGCGCGCATCAGCTCGGCATGGCCGCCGTAGCTGGCGGCCATCAGCGGCGTCACCTTCTCAAGCGAGGCCAGGTTCACATCGGCCCCGGCCTTCAACATGCTTTGGGCCATGGCCAGGTGCCCCTTTTCCGCTGCCAGCAGCAAAGCTGTTTTGCCCAGGCGGTTGCGTGAATTCGGCGCCGCGCCGCGGGCCACCGCGCGTTGCAGCGCCGTCAGGTCACCCTGTCTCGCGGCGACCAGCAACTGGGCGCTCAAGTTCGGGTTGGTGGCGGTCTGCGACCAGGCTGGTGCCTGGGCCAGCAACAAGGCCAGCATCACGGCCAAGAAGTGGCCAGGCCTGAGAAGACGAGGAAAGTTGAGCACCATCAGACCTGCCATTCACTGCACCTTTGCACCCGCGGACATCGGGTCTACCCAGCGTTGCATTCTGGCGTGCCCTGGTTATGCTGCAACAAGAGGTTACGCGCGACCCGTGCGCATGCACGAAGGTGAATGTCCAAGCCGAACCCTCCACGCAACCTCATTGCCAAACCTCAAATCAAGCTGAAGGAGACTCGCATGCAAGGCATTCAATCATGGCCACGCGGTGCCGCAAGGTGCCTGGTGCTGGCGCTGGGCCTGGCCGCAAGCAGCGCCATGGCGCAAGAGATTCAAGGGGGTGCCGCCCCCACCGGCTCGCCGGTGCCCAAGACGGTGTCGGTGTCGCAGGCGCAACTCAGCGCCGCGAGCAGCGACGCTCGCAACTTCCTGCACTCGAACATGAACTATGCGCAGACCCGGTACTACCCGGCCGCGCAGATCAACACCAAGAACGTGGGCAAGTTGAAGCCCGCGTTCATCGTGCAAACCGAAGTGCAGGAATCGATGGAAACCGCGCCCATCGTGGTCGACGGCATCATGTACTTGACGACCTCGTACAACCACGTTTACGCGGTGGATGCGGCCACCGGCAAGGAGTTCTGGCACTACAAGCACAAGATGGGGGCGGTGACCACGTATTGCTGCGGCCCGAACAACCGCGGCGTGGCGATCATGAATGACCGCCTGTACATGGGCACGCTCGATGCCAAGATCGTGGCGCTCGACGCCAAGACCGGCAAGCTGCTGTGGTCCACGCAAATTGCCGACCCCGAACTCGGCTATTCCGAGACCATGGCCCCGGTGGCCGTGAACGGCAAGATCCTGATCGGCACCAACGGCGGCGAATACGGCGTGCGCGGCTTCCTGAAGGCCTATGACGCGAACGACGGCAAGCTGCTGTGGACGCACTACAGCATCCCTGAGAAAGGCCACGAAGGCGTGTGGGCGGTGAACGATGCCACCGGCCGCAACATGCTGCGCGACATCGCAGCCGAAAAGAAGCAGTTGGCTGACAAGGGCGGCGACTTCTACAAGACCCTGGGTGGCGGCGTGTGGATGGCACCGGCGGTGGACCTGGAAACCAACACCGTGTTCTACGTGGCCGGCAACCCCAGCCCCGACCTCTACGGTGCTGAGCGCCCGGGCGACAACCTGTATACCAACTCCATGGTCGCCATCGACCTGAACAGCGGCAACTACAAGTGGCACTACCAGTACATCGCGCACGATGTGTGGGACCTGGACGCTGTTTCGCCCGTCATCCTCACCGAAGCCAAGGGCAAGAACGGCAAGATGGTGAAGGTGGCCATCCACGGCGGCAAGACAGGCCATGTGTATGTGCACGACCGCGCCACGGGTGAGCTGATTCGTTTCAGCGAAGCCATGATCCCGCAAGAAAACATGTGGGTGCTGCCCACGAAGGACGGCAAGCGCATGCTGCCCGGCGCTAACGGCGGGGTTGAGTGGAGCCCGATGGCGGTGAACCCCAAGCACCGCCTGGCCTACGCCGCCAACCTGCACCAGCCCATGACCTATCACGTTGAAGAAGCCAAGTACCCCGGCGGCAAGCTGTGGTTGGGTGGCGCCTTCAAGGTCGTGCCGGGTGAAAAACAATGGGGCCGCCTGGCCGCGGTGAACCTCGACACCGGCAAGATGGCCTGGAAGTTCGACACCGAGCAGCCCCTGATCGGCGGCGTGCTGGCCACGGCGGGCGACCTGGTCTTCAACGGTGAAGGCAACGGCCTGTTCCGCGCCTTCGACGCCAAGACCGGCAAGATGCTGTGGCAGTACCAATGCGGCGCTGGCGTGAACGCACCGGCCGTGTCGTACATGGTGGGTGGCAAGCAGTACGTGGCGGTGGCCGCGGGTGGCAACACCCAGCTTGACTTCAAGCGCGGCAATTCGGTGATCGTGTTCGCGCTGCCTTGAACATTGAACAGCAGCCCTTAACTTCGCTTTGAACAGGCCCCGGTGGCAACGCCGGGGCCGTTTTATATTCCGCTCATGAAACCCCTCCTCATCGCCGTATTCGTTGCCTCATGTGGCCTGGCTACCTTGCCTGGCCAGGCCCAACCCGTGCCTGCCAAAGCTCAGCCCTGCGAGGCCTGCCACGGCCCGGGTGGCAACGCCAGCATCACCACCTTCCCCATCCTGGCCGGCCAGACGGCGCGCTACATCTACCTGCAACTGCGCGACTTTCAGGAAGGCCGGCGCGATGACCCGTCGATGACCGCCATGGTCAAGGATCTGAGCCGCGACGACATGCGCGAGCTGGCAGACTATTTCGCCAAGCAAAAACCCAAGCCGCAAACCTTCAAAGTCGACCCCGAAAAGGCTCGTCTAGGCAAGATCAAGGCTGATGAGACGCTTTGCACCATGTGTCATCTGGGTGGCTTTGCGGGGCAGAACGAAATTCCGCGCGCCGCCGGGCAGCACTACGACTATGTCGTCAAGCAACTGCGCGACTTCAAGGCGCGCAAGCGCACCAACGACGCCGGCAACATGACCGCCGTGTCGCGCACGCTGAACGAGACCGACATCGACAACCTGGGGCATTACCTGGCCGGTTTGTAAGCGGCAGCCTTGCTTCGCGGGGCCCGCGTCCGCGGGGATCTACCCCGCCATTCGTGAACCAGGTCGCACTTCAGCGCCTGCCTCCCCGCGGCGCGGGGGTGCACAGCGCAGCGGCCGATTTCTACAGTGCCACCCATCGCAGCCACTTCCGGTTGCTTGCATGGAGCACTCAAGATGAACCGTCCTTCCTTCGCCGCCACACTGGCCGCTTTTGCCCTGGCCACCACGGCTGCCCTGCCCGCTTCGGCCGACACGCTGAAGTTGCTGACCACCAGCCAGGGCCACCATGAAGTGGACACCAGCATGACTGGCCTGGAAGCCGTGGCGCAGTACGTAGCCGAATGGAACGGCACCACCTTCCTGACCTACTGCACCGACCTGTTCGAGCCCTTCGCCTTCAACGTCAGCTACACCGACTACGCACCCGCGGCCACCGGTTCGGCCGGTGGCTTCACCGCGCGCCAGGCCGACTTGCTGGGCAAGCTGTACACCGTGGCCGACAACGGCGGCAGCGCCAAGGTCGACACGCTCGACGAGACCGTGGCGTTCCAGCTCTCGGTGTGGGAGATCATCAACGAGACCTCGTCCAGCCTGCGCGTCAGCGGCAGCAACAAGGGCGTGTTCTTCGTTGAAAGCGGCGCCACCAGCAACCAATTGAACTTGGCCAACAGCTGGCTGGATGAGATCGGCGGTGTGCGCAGCAGCGCTTTCAGCGTGACCCGCCTGTACAGCGACGGCCACCAGGACATGCTCAACGTCACCGCCGTGCCCGAGCCTTCCACCTACGCCATGCTGCTGGCCGGCCTGGGGGCCATGGGTTTCATCAGCCGGCGCCGCGCTTCGCGCTGAACCACACCGTTTTCCGCTTGGGGTAATTGGCGGCCAGCTTGGCCGCCTTTTTTCGTCTGTGTACAAGGTGCGTTGCTGCGCCGGTTCTAAGATGGCAGCCACCTTCGCCACGGAGCCCGCATGATCACCTTACTTCGATGCTTGGCCGCGCTGCTGCTGTGCGCCGCCTCGCTGAGTGCCGGCGCGCAGGCGCGCAGTTTGCGCATCGCCACCGCGTTCGACCCGCAGACCATGGATCCGCAGGCCCTGGCCTTGCTGTACCACACGCGGGTGGTGTACCAACTCTACGAGTCACTGGTCAACCGCGACCAAAACTTCCAGCTTGAGCCGGCATTGGCGATGGAGTGGCGCAACCTGAATGCCAGCACCTGGCGCTTCAAGCTGCGCCCGGGCGTGAGCTTTCACGACGGCTCGCCGATGACCGCCGACGACGTGGTCTTCACCATCGAGCGCACCTTGCAAGCGCCGTCGCAGCGCGCCTTCCAGCTCAAGGGCGTGACCGGTGCGAAGAAGGTGGATGCGCTCACGGTGGACATCGAACTGGCCACGCCCGACGCCGTGCTGCCCGAAAAACTGCAATACGTGGGCATCATGAGCCAGGCCTGGGCCAAGAAGCATGGCGTTGAAAAGGCGCAAGACTTCAACGGCAAACAAGAGACCCACGCCGTGCGCAACGCCAACGGCACGGGTGCCTTCATGCTCGAGCGCTACGAGCCCGATGTGAAGACCGTGCTCAAGCGCAACCCGCGCTGGTGGGGCTGGGCCGACAAACGCGCCGGCAATGTGGATGAAGTGACCTGGATCACCATCAAGGCTGACGCCACGCGCCTGGCTGCCCTGGCCTCGGGCGAGGTCGACCTGGTGATGGACCCGCCCTACCAGGACATCGAGCGGCTGAAGAAAGAGCCGCGCATCACGCTGTCACAAATGGCTGACATCGGTCAGCAGTACCTCACCTTCGACCAGGCGCGCGACGAGCTGGTCGAAGGCAGCGTGAAAGACCGCAACCCGTTCAAAGACCTGCGTGTGCGCCGCGCGGTTTACCAGGCGATCAATGTCGATCTCATCATCAGCAAGGTGCTGCGCGGCGCCGCCGTGCCCACCGGGGCGTTCTTGTCTACCAAGGTCGATGGCTCGTTGCCCGAGCTGGACAAACGCCTGCCGTTCGACCCCGCCAAGGCCCGCGCCCTGCTCACCGAGGCCGGCTACCCGCAGGGCTTTGCGGTGACGCTCGATTGCGTGAACGTGGCCTGGCGCGAGAACGTCTGCCTGGCGATATCAGGCATGCTGTCGCAGGTGGGCATTCGCACGCAGCTGCGCGCCTCACCCACCAACCAGTTCTTCCCCAAGTTGAGCCAGGGCACGGCCAGCTTCATCGAGTACGGCTGGACGGCCAGCCCCGACGCCTGGCAATCCCTCAACGGCTTATTTCGAACGTTCGACAAGAGTGGCCTGGGCACTTTTAACGCCGGGCGCTATTCCAACCCCCAGCTCGACACGCTGATCGACAACATCCGCGTCGAGCCCGACCTCACGCGCAGGCGCGCCATGGTGGGCGTGGCGCTGCGGCTGGTGGGCGACGACCTGCCCTACATCCCGCTGTACCGCCGCGTGCTCACCTGGGCCATGCACAGCAAGGTCAGCCTGACGCAGTGGCCGAATGATTCGCTGGAACTGCGGTGGGTGAAGATCAAGTAGCGCGGCATCGCAGCGGGTGGCATGCAGCCTGGCGCTATGGCTGGGCGGCGCCGGCCAGTTTGCTGGGTTTGATGTTCGCCGCGCCCGCGCTGTTGTGTGGCGCGCGCGCGAGGCGTGTGGCGGGCGCGCTGGAAGTGGGTGGGGGTGCCTTGTGCCCCTTCATCGCGCGGCGTGCCGGCTTTCACGCCATCACCCTGGGCCATGTGATCCTGGGCCGCCATGGCCATGACTTGGCCCGCCTGCGCTGCCATGAACAGGTGCATGTGCGGCAGTTCGAACGCTTTGGTGTGTTGATGTTGTTGCTTTACCCTTTGGCTGGCGCTTGGGCGCTGCTGCGCGGGCGGCGTGCGTATTGGGACAACCCATTTGAGCGCCAGGCGCGGCATGCTGAGGCTTTGGCGCGGCGCGTCGCTAGAAGCGCTCTCACGTGACGAGCGCAGCGAGCAAGGGCGTCGGGTGGCCGGGGTAACGATCGAGAAGATTGACTGCTTCAGGATCAGGAGGGTGGGGCGTGCTGCGTAGCGATGTAAAGGTGGAAGAGCTGTCCGCCGCCGGGCGAATAGCTCTGGGGGACATATGAGCGTAGCAGCGCGCCCCGCCGGCCTGATCCCGCTTCGAAGCTGCAAAACCACAGTCACCCCTGCAACCGAGCCTCAGCCTCCCGCACCACCCGCGCCAGCCGATCCGCCAGCTTCTCGGTGCTCAACTGCTCGCGAAAGCGCTCCACCATCAGCGGCAAGCTGAAAGGGCTGGGCGCGGGCAGATCCACCAACACCGTGCGCAGCTTGCGCATGCGCTTGAGCGCGGCGCGCAGGCGTGGCAAGTCAAGCTCCTGCGCCAGCACTTCGCTTTCGGCCTGGCCCAGCAGCCGGTTGGCGGGGTCGTATTTGCGAAAAACCTCAAAGAACAGCGAGCTCGATGCCTGCAACTGGCGCGTGCTCTTGGGCGCGCCCGGGTAGCCGCTGAACACCAGCCCGGCCACGCGCGCAATCTCACGAAAGCGGCGCTGCGCCAGTTCACCGCTGTTCAGGCTTCGCAGCACGTCTTGCAACAGGTTCTCGTCGTCGAACAAGGTCTTGTTGCGCAGCAACTCGGCCGCCACCGGCTCGGCGCTGAGCAGTTCGAAGCCATGGTCGTTGACGCTGATGCTGAAGCTGTTCGGCGCCTCGCATGCCAGCCGCCACGCCAGCAGCGAGCCCAAGCCCAAGTGCACGGTGCGGCCCGCAAACGGGTACAGATAGAGATGGTGACCCTCGGTCGATTGCCAGCGCTCGATCAGCAGTGTGTGCGGCGTGGGCAGCTGCGACAAACGCTGCTGCGCTTGCAGCATGGGCTGCGCGGCCTGCAACTCGGGCTCGAAGAAGTCGCCCTGCGCGCAGCCTGCCAGCACGGCCAGGGTGGCATCGGCCAGTTCGCTGGACAGCGCCATGCGCCCGCCGCTCCAGGCCGGCACGATGCCGCGCTTGGCCGCGCTCTTGCGCACATAGGCGGCCATGTCTTGCGTGCGCACATATTCGAGCATGCGGCCTCCGAACACAAAAACGTCGCCGGGCTTGAGCCGGGCGATGAAGCCCTCTTCCACCTGGCCCAGGGTGCCTCCACCGAGCCACTTCACGCTCATCGCCGCTTCACTCACGATGGTGCCCACCTGCAGGCGGTGGCGCAGCGCAATCTGGCGGTCGGGCACGCGCCAGACTCCGGCCACTTCTTGCACGCGGTGGTATTGCGGATAAGCACCCAGGCTGCCGCCACCATGCGCCACGAAATCCAGCGCCCACTGGAACGCAGCGCGATCGAGTTTCCTGAAACTGTAGCTTCGCTTCACTTCCCGATACATCGCCTCGGTGCGAAAGCCCCCGCCCAGCGCCACCGTCACCAGGTGCTGCACCAGCACATCGAGCGGCGCATCCGGCGGCGGGCGTGATTCCACCCGGCCGGCCAGTGCCGCGCGGCGCGCCGCCACCGCCTCCACCAGTTCAAGCGTGTGCGTGGGCACCAGCGTGATGCGGCTGGTGCGGCCCACCTGGTGGCCGCTGCGCCCGGCGCGTTGCAGCAGCCGCGCCACGCCTTTGGCGCTGCCGACTTGGACCACACGCTCCACCGGCAAGAAGTCCACGCCCAGGTCGAGCGACGAGGTGGCCACCACGCAGCGCAGCAGGCCGGCCTTAAGCTGCGCCTCGACCCATTCGCGCACGCCCTTGTCGAGCGAGCCGTGATGCAGCGCGATGCTGCCGGCCCACTCGGGGCGCTCGTGCA
>JANMYI010000536.1:0-4297 GCA_031381955.1 Burkholderiales bacterium | reverse complement strand
CTGGTCGGCGACGCGAAAACTGCGGTTGGGAATGGTTCGCTTATGGCGCATGTTGGGGCCTCAAACAACAACCCCGCCGTCTTGTGGAGGGCGGGGTTGGCAAGGGAAATGAGCAACTCCGCTAGAGGGTTCTGGCGACTTCCTTGACTTCGAAGAATTCAAGCTGATCACCTTCTGCGATCTCGTTGTAGCCCTTCAGGTTCAAGCCGCACTCGAAGCCTTCCTTGACTTCGCGTGCGTCATCCTTGAAGCGCTTCAGGCTTTCGAGTTCGCCGGTGAAGACGACCATGTTGTCGCGCAGCAAGCGCAGGCGCGCGGAGCGGCGAATCACGCCGGCCGTGACCATGCAGCCCGCAATTGCGCCCACCTTGGAGATGCGGAAGACCTGGCGAATTTGAGCCGTGCCGATGACTTCCTCGCGCTGCTCGGGCGCCAGCATGCCCGCCATGGCGGCCTTCACCTCATCGACCGCGTCATAGATGATGGTGTAGTAGCGCAGGTCGACGCCGTTGTTCTCGGCCAGCTTGCGCGAGCCGGCATCGGCTCGGGTGTTGAAGCCGATGATCACGGCCTTGGAGGCGATGGCCAGGTTGACGTCGCTCTCGCTGATGCCACCCACGGCAGCGTGCACCACCTGCACCTTCACCTCTGGCGTGCTGAGCTTGAGCAGGCTGCTGGCCAGCGCTTCCTGCGAGCCTTGCACGTCGGCCTTGATGATCAGGCTCAGGGTCTGAACGTCGCCCTGGCCCATCTGGTCGAACATGGTTTCGAGCTTGGCGGCCTGGCGCTTGTTGAGCGTGACTTCGCGGTACTTGCCTTGGCGGAAGGTGGAGATTTCGCGCGCCCGGCGCTCATCGGCCAGCACCATGAACTCGTCGCCGGCGCGCGGCACTTCGGTCAGGCCTTGAATCTCGACCGGGATCGAAGGCCCGGCTTCAGCCGTGGCCTTGCCGTTTTCGTCGAGCATGGCGCGCACGCGGCCGTAGCTCGCACCGGCCAGCACCACGTCACCGCGCCTCAAGGTGCCGGTTTGCACCAGCACCGTGGCCACCGGGCCGCGGCCCTTGTCGAGCCGCGCCTCGATCACCAGGCCCTTGGCCATGGCTTCGCGCGGCGCCCTGAGTTCCAGCACTTCGGCCTGCAAGAGCACCTGTTCCAGCAGCGCGTCCACGCCCTGCCCGGTCTTGGCCGACACCGGCACGAAGGGCGACTCGCCACCAAACTCTTCCGGCACCACCTGTTCGGCCACCAGTTCGCTCTTCACGCGCTCGGCATTGGCTTCGGGCTTGTCGATCTTGTTCATGGCCACCACGATGGGCACGTTGGCGGCCTTGGCGTGGTGGATTGCTTCCTTGGTTTGCGGCATGACGCCGTCGTCGGCCGCCACCACCAGGATGACGATGTCCGTGGCCTTGGCGCCACGCGCACGCATGGCGGTGAAAGCGGCGTGGCCGGGCGTGTCGAGGAAGGTGATCATGCCGCGCGGGGTTTCCACGTGGTAGGCACCGATGTGCTGGGTGATGCCACCGGCCTCACCGGCGGCCACACGGGCGCGGCGGATGTAGTCGAGCAGCGAGGTCTTGCCATGGTCGACGTGACCCATGACGGTGACCACCGGCGCGCGCGGCAACAAATCGCCTTCCTGCGCGGCCTGTTCTTCCTCGCTGAAGGCTTCGGGGTCGTCGAGCTTGGCGGCCAGCGCCTTGTGGCCCATTTCCTCGACCACGATCATCGCCGTCTCTTGATCGAGCTGCTGGTTGATGGTGACCATCTGGCCCAGCTTCATCAATTGCTTGATGACCTCGCTGCCCTTGACCGACATCTTGTGCGCCAGGTCGGCCACCGAGATGGTCTCGGGCACGTGCACTTCCTGCACCACGTTTTCAACCGGCTGCTGCGCCACGGCGTCATGGTCGCGGCTGTCGCCGCGGCGTGCACCGCGCGGGGCGCGCCAGCCGGCACGGCCTGAAGAAGCGCCGCCATCGCTGCGCGGCTTGACGCCGCGCTTCTTGGCGTCGTCGGCCCAGCTCGACGACAGCTTCTCGCTCTTGAGCTGCTTCTTGTCGCCGGGCTTGGCGGCGGTGGTGGCCGCCGGGGCGGCGCCGGGCACCGCCTTGGCTTTGTGGATGGTGCCGGTGATGCCGGCGGCGTCAGCCGGCTTGGGCGGCTCGGCCTTCTTCGCCACCAGCACTTTCTTCGGCGCCGACATCATGGCGCGGATGGCAGCGGCCTCGGTCTCGGCCACCTTGCGCTTGCGGTCGAACTCGGCGGCGCGCAGCTTTTCCTCGGCGCCCACGTCGGCGGCCTTGATCACACGCAGCGCCGGCTTGGGTACGGGCTCGGGCGGCGCCGGGGCTGGCGCAGCCACCGCAGCCGGCGCCGGTGCCGGCGCAGAAGCCTGTGGTGATGCAGGCGCCGCGGCGGGCGTGCTGCCGGCCTTGGCCAGCACGGCGGCCGCTTCGGCCGCAGCAGCCGCTGCGGCCGCACTGGCGCGGTCGCGTTCGGCCTGCGCTTCACGCTCGGCTTGTTCCTGTTCTTCGCGCACGCGCTGGGCCTGGGCTTCGGCTTGGCGGCGCTGCTCGGCCAGCACACGCTCGTGTTCTTCTTGCTCCAGGCGCGCTTGCTCCTGGGCCCCCGCGTGCTCGGCGGCGGCCTGTTCGGCGGCCGCGGCGGCGGCATTGCTCGCGCTGTCGTCGCGCTGCACGAAAGTGCGCTTCTTGCGCACTTCAACCTGAATGGTGCGCGCCTTGCCCGACGCATCGGCCTGCTTGATTTCGCTGGTCGACTTGCGCGTGATCGTGATCTTCTTGCGCTCGCCCGTGGCCGTGCCGTGCGCGGTGCGCAGGTAGTCGAGCAGGCGCTCTTTGTCGACGTCGGTCAGCGCGTCGTCGGTCGAGCCTTTGGCGACGCCGGCCGACAGCAACTGCTCAAGCAGCGCGGTCGCGGGGCGATTCAGCTCCGCGGCGAACTGGGCGACGGTTGTCACAGCCATTGGCGATATTCCTTCAGTGCTTCTGTGTGCATGCAGCGGGTTGGCTTGAACTCATGCCGTGAACCAATGTTCGCGGGCCTTCATGATCAAGGCCTTGGCGCGTTCGTCGTCGATGCCGGTCATCTCGGTCAATTCGTCCACGGCCAGGTCGGCAAAGTCGTCGCGGGTGTGGATGCCGCCTTCGGCCAGCTTGGCAATCACGTCCGGGCTCAGGCCGTCAAGGTCGCGCAGGTCTTGCGAGACGGCTTCAACCTGCTCTTCGCGGGCGATCTCGGCGGTCAGCAGCGCGTCTTTGGCTCGCGTGCGCAATTCATGCACCGTGTCTTCGTCGAAGCCTTCAATCTCCAGCATTTCCTGCAGCGGCACATAGGCCACTTCTTCCAGGCTGTTGAAGCCTTCGGCAATGAGGATGTCGGCCACCTCGGCATCGACGTCTAACTTCTCGACAAACAGGTTGCGCACCACTTCGGATTCGCGGCCCTGCTTGGCCTGCGACTCTTCAGCCGTCATGATGTTGATGCGCCAGCCGGTCAATTCGGAAGCCAAGCGCACGTTCTGCCCGCCGCGGCCGATGGCGATGGCCAGGTTCTCTTCATCGACCACCACGTCCATGGCGTGCTTTTCTTCGTCGACCATGATCGACTGCACGTTCGCCGGCGCCAGCGCGCCGATGACGAATTGCGCCGGGTCGTCAGACCACAGCACGATGTCGACGCGCTCGCCAGCCAGTTCGGTGGTCACGCCATTGACACGCGAGCCGCGCACGCCGACACACGTGCCGATCGGGTCGACGCGGCGGTCATGCGAGACCACGGCGATCTTGGCGCGCGAGCCCGGGTCGCGGGCGCAGCTCTTGATCTCCAGCAGGCCCTGCTCGATCTCGGGCACTTCATGGCGGAACAGCTCCGTCATGAACCCGGGCGCGCTGCGCGACAGCATGATCTGCGCGCCACGCTGCGTCGGGTCGATGCCGGCGATGAAGGCGCGCACGCGGTCGCCCGAGCGCAGGTTTTCCTTCGGGATCATCTCGCTGCGCTTCAGCCGGCCTTCGACGCGGCCCGACTCGACGATGATGTCGCCCTTGTCCAGGCGCTTGACGGTGCCGACGAAGATCTTCTCGCCGCGCGACAGGAAGTCGTTGAGCAACTGCTCGCGCTCAGCATCGCGGATCTTCTGCAGGATCACCTGCTTGGCGGCTTGCGCGCCGATACGGCCGATGGTCAACGAATCGATCGGCTCTTCGATGTAGTCGTCGACTTCGATATCGGGGATCTGTTCCTGGGCTTCGAACAGCAGCGTCTCGGC
>JANMYI010000519.1:0-4480 GCA_031381955.1 Burkholderiales bacterium | reverse complement strand
CTGGAACTTGTTGTTCGCGCTGATGGGCTTCGTCATCTACTACAACCTCATCAACCTGTCGCAAGCCTGGGTCGCCTCGGGCCGCTTGAGCGCAGGCGCGGCGTTGCTGGTGCTGCATGGTGGCGCGTTCGCGCTGGCCTGGGTGCTGATGTGGTGGCGTGAACGCGCCTTGGTGGCCCAGCCGCTGCGCCTGCGCTTAAGGCCCGCGGCATGAAGACCGTTCGCCGCCTGCTGTACCGCGACATCGTGGCCTCCGTGGCCTTTGTGTCGGTCGCCTTCCTGAGCCTGTTCTACTTCATCGACTTCGTCGATGAACTCGACAAGGTCGGCCGTGCCGGCTACACGGTGTGGGGCGCGGCGCTGAAGACCTTGTTCGCGGCCCCCGGGCACTTGTATGAGTTGCTGCCCATCACCGTGCTTATCGGCACCATCTACTCCATGGCCCGGCTGGCCCAGTCCAGCGAATTCACCATCCTGCGCACCGGCGGACTGGGCCCGTTGCGCGCACTGGGCCTGCTGGCCGTGCTGGGCCTGGTGTTCAGCGCTTTCACCTTCGTGGTGGGCGACGTGGTGGCGCCGTTCAGCGAACGCCAGGCGGTGTTGATCAAAGCCAACGCCAGCGGCGGCCTGAACCTGGGCCGCAGTGGTGCCTGGCTGAAAGAAAGGCGCAGCACACCGCAGGGCGAGCGCCACTATTCGGTGAACGTGGCCGGGGCTGGCGCCGGCGGCACCTTGCAGGGCATTCGCATCTTCGAGTTTGATGACGATGGCCGGCTGCTGCGCCGCGTGGCAGCGAACCACGGGCGGGTTCAGGCCAATGGGCAATGGGACTTGAAAGAAGTGCAACTCACCACCTGGCCGGTTGACGCGCGGGTGGAAGACCCGCTGCAACCGGCGCGCGTGGACCACCAAGTGGTGGCCGAGCTGGCCTGGCCCAGCACCCTGGGCGCTGATGTGGTGGCCGCGGCCGTGCTGCCGCTGGGCACCATGACCACGCTGGATCTGTGGCGCTACAGCGCGCACCTGAGCGACCAGGAACAGGCCTCGCAGCGCTACCAAATTCAGTTCTGGAAGAAGGCCATCTACCCGCTGGCCTGCCTGGTGATGGTGGCGCTGGCCCTGCCGTTCGCCTACCTGCATGCGCGCGCCGGTGGTGTGAGCCTGAAGGTGTTTGGCGGCATCATGCTGGGCATCAGCTTTGTGCTGCTCAACAACGTGGCCGGCCACGTCGGGCTGCTCAACAGCTGGACGCCCTGGGTCGTGGCCGCCACACCCAGTTTCATCTACCTGTTGCTGAGCATGGCGGCGTTCACCTGGTTGGTGCGCTACCGCTGATTGACCATGCTAACGAATGAAATGAGCCAAGGCCTGATCCTGCTGGCGCATGGTGCGCGCGACGCCGCCTGGGCCGCACCGTTCGAGGCCGTGGCCGCGCAGGTGCGCCAGCGCCAGGCCGGCGTGGCCGTGCGCCTGGCCTACCTTGAATTCATGACCCCCGCCCTGTTTGACGCCGGTGCCGAGCTGGCGGCCCACGGCTGCAGCCGCGTGACCGTGCTGCCGCTGTTCCTGGGCGCCGGCGGCCATGTGCGCAAAGACGTGCCTGCGCAGCTGGCGCGGTTGACGCAAACGCACCCAACGGTGGCCTGGCGCCTGCAAGCCGCGGTGGGCGTAGACGCCGGCGTGATCAGCGCCATGGCCGATGCCGCCTGCAACGCCCTGGGCAGCGCGCCATGAACCTGCACCAGTTCCGCTTCGTGCAAGAGGCCGTCCGGCGCAACCTGAACCTGACCGAAACGGCCAAGGCGCTGCACACCTCGCAGCCCGGCGTCAGCAAGGCCATCATCGAACTCGAAGAAGAGCTGGGCGTGGACATCTTTGCGCGCCACGGCAAGCGGCTGCGCCGCATCACCGAGCCGGGCCTGCAGGTGCTCAAGTCGATTGAGGTGATCATGGGCGAGCTGGCCAACCTGAAGCGCATTGGTGACGAGTTTTCGCTGCAAGAGCAAGGCACGCTGAGCATCGCCACCACGCACACGCAGGCGCGCTACGTGCTGCCCGGGCCGGTGGCGCTGTTGCGCAAGCGCTTCCCCAAGGTGCAGGTGGTGCTGCACCAAGGCACGCCCGAGCAGGCGGCGGCGATGTTGATCGACGGCAGCGCCGACATCGGCCTGGCCACCGAGAGCCTGCAAGACCATGAACAGCTCGTCACCCTGCCCTGCTACGAATGGCAGCATGTGGTGGTGATGCCGGCGCAGCACCCGCTGGCGGGCGTCGAGCGCCTGACGCTGGAACAACTGGCCACCGAGCCTTTGGTGACCTACCACCCCTCGTTCGCCGGGCGCCGGCGCGTTGACGCGGCCTTTGCGCAGCGGCGCCTGAAGCCGATGGTGGCGCTGGAGGCGATCGACTCCGACGTCATCAAGACCTACGTGCGCATCGGCCTGGGCGTGGGCATCATCGCCGAGATGGCGGTGCGCGACGATGCGCCCGGTGGTGACCTGGTGTCGCGCCCGGCCGGCCACTTGTTCGGCGTGAACGTGTCGCGCATCGCCCTGCGCCGCGGCGCCTACCTGCGCTTGTTCGTCTACGCTTTTGCCGAATTGCTGTCGCCGCGCTTCACGCGCGCACTCATCGATCGCGCCATGGCCGGCGGTGAGCCTGATACCTATGAGTTGTAGAGACATGAACGACACCGTCAACCACACCCCCGCCCTGCCCACCCGGCTGCCCAAGGTGGGCACCACCATCTTCACCGTGATGTCGGCGCTGGCCACCGAGACCGGTGCCGGCAACCTGGGCCAGGGCTTCCCTGACTTCAATTGCGACCCGCGGCTGGTAGATGAAGTCAGCCAGGCCATGCGTGAGGGCTTGAACCAGTATCCACCGATGACCGGGGTGCCGGTGTTGCGCGAAGCGGTGTCGCGCAAGGTGGCGGCGCTGTACGGCCACCACTATGACGCGGCGAGCGAAGTCACCATCACCGCCGGCGCCACGCAGGCCATCCTTACCGCGGTGCTGTGCTGCGTGCGCCCGGGCGATGAAGCGATCGTGCTCGAACCCTGCTACGACAGCTACATCCCGAACATCGAGCTGGCCGGCGGCAAGGTGGTGCGGGTGCCGCTCACCCCGGGCACGTTCCGGCCCGACTTCGCCGCCATTGAAGCCGCCCTGTCGCCGCGCACGCGCTGCCTGATCATCAACAGCCCGCACAACCCCAGCGCCACGGTGTGGACGGCGGCTGAAATGCGCCGCTTGAGCGACTTGCTAACCCCCACCGATGTGCTGCTGATCTCTGACGAGGTGTACGAGCACATGGTTTACGACGGCGCGCCGCACGTCAGCGCGGCCAGCTTGCCCAGCCTGGCGGCGCGCAGTTTCGTGGTTTCGAGCTTTGGCAAGACGTACCACGTCACGGGCTGGAAAGTGGGTTTCGTGGCCGCGCCGGCGGCGTTGACGGCCGAGTTCCGCAAGGTGCACCAGTTCAACGTGTTCACTGTCAACACCCCGGTGCAGCATGGCCTGGCGCGCTACATGGCCCACGCCGCGCCTTACCTCAACCTGGGTGCGTTCTACCAAGCCAAGCGCGACCGCTTTCGCGCCGGCCTGGCGCGCACGCGGCTGAAGCTGTTGCCCAGTGAAGGCTCATACTTTCAGTGCGTTGACTACCGCGCCGTGAGCAGCTTGAACGAGGCTGACTTCTGCCAATGGTTAACACGCGAAGTCGGCGTGGCGGCGATCCCGCTTTCAGTGTTCTACGAAGGCGGCTTCGAGCAAGGCATCGCCAGGCTGTGCTTTGCCAAACGCGATGAGACGCTGGATGCGGCACTCGCGCGATTAGCGCGACTCTGAGCGTTCGCGCGATTAGCGCGACTTTGAGTGACCGTGCGACCAGCGCTGCGTTGCGTGCCGTCCCCGTCCGTCACGCCATCGCGCTGCGCATCGGCCTGGGCTCCAGGCTGAGTTCACCCAGACGCGAAGGCGGCGTCGGGGTGTCGAGTTCGCTCAGATCCAGGTCGACAAAGCCGGAAGCGCGCGCGGCGTCGGCCTGGTCGTGCAGCTCACGCTCGACGGCGTCTGGCGCCTCCATGTCGAGGCTGGGCAGGTCCAAATTCAGGTACGGCTGCGTGGCGGTGTATTCGCTCGGCGCGGCGCCGCCACCTGGTAAGTCAATGGTCGGCAGTTCGGTCTGCGCCGCCGCAGCCGGCCCACGCTCGCCAGCACCAGGCGCAGCGCTCGCGCCGGGCGCCGGGTGCAAGAAAGAGGGCTCCAGGTCGAAGTCCAAGCTGTGGCTGTCGGTGGCTGGCACGGACGGCGCGGCGCTAGACAACGCTGCCGCCTTTGGCCCGGCCAAGGCTTGCGGCACCGCGCGGGCCGGCACTTCGGCATGCTCTTGCACATCGCGCAAGATCGAATACAGCAACAGGGCCTCGCGGTAGGCATTCAGCTCCAGCAGCTTGCCTTCACGCATGCCCACCATCAA
>JANMYI010000512.1:0-3362 GCA_031381955.1 Burkholderiales bacterium | reverse complement strand
TGGGGCCACCACGGAAGGGGGCAGGGCGAGAGGCAATGAGAGAGGGCCGGATGTCATGGCGGCGGCAGTCTAGTGCAGTGTTCCACGCTATGCGGAACATAAAACCGCGTCTTTGGCCGCCTGGCGTCGTTGCAAATCCGCGCGATGCCACGCGGCATCGCTGTGGTTTGCGCCTAGCCACAACCGCAAATCCATCGGTTTTCTTAAGTCACGCCTAGCATGCAACACCACACTAGCAGTCAGGTGGCACACTGCACGCCTTCATTCACCTCCATAAAACTCATGCTTGTCTTGCACACCATGCTGCGCGTTGGCCACCTGCAGCGCGCCATCGACTTCTACACCCAGGTGCTGGGCATGACCCTGCTGCGCACCACGCAGCGGCCCGAGCAGAAATACGACCTGGCCTTCGTCGGCTATGGCAGCAACCCCACGCATGCCGAGATCGAGCTGACCTACAACTACGGGGTTGAAAAGTACGAGCTGGGCAGCGCCTTCGGCCACATCGCCATCGGCGTGCCCGATGTGGCGGCCACCTGCGCAGCGGTGCGCGAACGCGCGGCGGCACTGGGCGGGGCGATCACGCGCGAGCCCGGGCCGGTGAAGGGTGGCAGCACGGTGATCGCCTTCATCACCGACCCTGACGGCTACAAGATCGAATTGATCGAACGCAAGTAAGGCAGCGCCCCTCTCGATGTACCTGCCCAAACACTTCGATCAACAGGACAGCGCGGCCTGGCACGCCCTGGCCGCCGCGCACCCCTATGCCACCCTGGTGTGGCAGGGGCAAGACGGCCTGCACGCCGAGCACCTGCCGCTGCTGTGGGACGCCGATGGCGGCGCGCACGGCACGCTGCGCGGCCATGTGGCGCGTGCCAACCCGGCCTGGCAAGGCGCGGCAGGGCAGGCGGTGATGGTGGTGTTTCAGGGGCCACAGGGCTATATCTCACCGTCTTGGTACCCCAGCAAATCCGCCACCGCCAAGGTGGTGCCGACCTGGAACTACGCCGTGGTTCAGGCGCACGGCCCGTTGAAAGCGGTGGAAGATGCCGCTTGGCTACAGGGCCTGGTCGAGCGACTGACCAACACCTTTGAGAGCGCACGTGGCCACCCCTGGCGCGTGAGCGACGCACCGGCTGACTACATTGAGGCCATGAAGGCCGCCATCGTCGGCATTGAAATTCCCGTGCAGCGCGTGCAGGCCAAGTTCAAACTGAGCCAGAACCGCAGCGCGGCCGATGTGGCCGGGGTGGTGGCCGGTTTGACCGGCGAGGGCAGCGACGCGGCACGCAGCCTGGCGCAGCGCATGGCCAAACCTGGCGCTTAAGAGGAAGCTTAGGCGGAAGGTTAGGCGGACAAAGCCGCCACGGCCTCGCGCGCCAGGCAAGTGATGCGCTCGAAGTCGCCGCTGTCCAGCGCATCTTGCGGCGTCAACCACGAGCCGCCGCAGACCTTCACGTTCGGCAGGCTCAGGTACTGCCTGGCGTTGTCAAGGCTGATGCCGCCGGTGGGGCAGAACACCACGTCGCCAAACGGCCCGGCCAGGGCTTTGAGCAGCGGCACACCGCCCACCGCACTGGCCGGAAAGAGCTTCAAGAACGAGTAGCCCGCCGCGTTGGCGGCCATCACCTCGCCGGCCGTGGCCACACCGGGCAACAAGGCCAAACCCTCGCGCTGGCAGGCCTCTGCAATTTCAAGCGTGAAGCCCGGGCTGACGCCGAACTGGCAGCCGGCCTCCACCGCGGCGCGCACATCGGCCGCACTGCGCAAGGTGCCGGCGCCCAGAATCGCCTCGGGCACCGCCTGCGCAATGGCCCGCATGCACGCCAGCGCCACCGGCGTGCGCAGCGTCACTTCGAGCACGCGCACGCCGCCGGCCAGCAGCGCACGCGCCATGGGCACGGCGTCAGCCACGCGCTGCAACACGATGACCGGGATCACCGGCCCATGGCTCGCCAAATCAAGTGGGTTGATCATCTTCACATCCAGGTGCACGCGCCCTCTTCGGCGCTGGTGACGTTGCGGCGCATGCCGGCAAAGAGTTCGCGGCCCAGGCCGTGGGCATTGTCTTGGGCTTGTTCGGGCGGCATCGTGGCGGCTTCGCGCCCGGCCCATTCGGTGTCATCCACCAAGGCTTGCAGCGTGCCGGCCACGGCATCCAGGCGAATCACGTCGCCATCACGCAGCTTGGCCAAGGCACCGCCGGCCAGGGCCTCGGGGCTGACATGAATGGCCGCCGGCACCTTGCCTGAGGCGCCGCTCATGCGCCCATCGGTCACCAGCGCCACCTTGAAGCCCTTGTTCTGCAACACCGCCAACGGTGGCGTGAGCTTGTGCAGTTCGGGCATGCCGTTGGCCTGTGGGCCCTGGAAGCGCACCACGGCCACCAGGTCGCGTTCCAGCTCGCCGGCGGCAAAGGCCTTGAGCAGATCGGCCTGGCCGTTGAACACCCGGGCGGGGGCTTCGATGATGTGATGCGCCTGCGGCACCGCTGACACCTTGATCACCGCGCGGCCCAGGTTGCCACTGAGCAGCTTGAGCCCGCCGCTGGCGGAAAACGGTGCGGCAGCGCTGCGCACGATGGTGGTATCCGGGCTGTCGGGCGGCAGCGTGTTCCACACCAGCTTGCCGCTTTGCTGCGTGGGAACGGTGGTGTAAGCGCGCAAGCCTTCGGGCGCGACGGTGGCCACGTCGGCGTGCAGGTAGCCGGCGTCGAGCAACTCGCGCAGCACGAATGCCGGGCCGCCGGCCGCCTGGAACTGGTTCACGTCGGCGTTGCCGTTGGGGTAGACGCGGGCCAGCAAGGGCACGGCGGCGGAAAGCTCGGAAAAGTCACTCCAATCAATAACAATGCCCGCCGCGCGCGCCACCGCCACCCAGTGGATGAGGTGGTTGGTGGAGCCCCCCGTGGCCAGCAAGGCAACCATGGCGTTGATGATCACGCGCTCATCCACCAGGCGGCCGATCGGCGTGAAGCGCTGGGCCTGGGTGATGGCCAGCACGCTGCTCACCGCCTGGCGCGACAGTGCCTCGCGCAGGCCCGACAGCGCCGGCGCGAAGGCCGCGCCGGGCACATGCAGCCCCATGGCTTCGAGCAGCATCTGGTTGCTGTTGGCCGTGCCGTAGAAGGTGCAGGTGCCCTGGCCGTGATAGGCCGCGCTCTCAGCTTGCAGCAGTTCTTCGCGCCCCACCAAGCCTTGCGCGTGGCGTTCGCGCACCTTGGACTTGTCCTGGTTCGACAAGCCCGTGCCCATGGGCCCGGCCGGCACGAAGACACAGGGCAAGTGCCCGAAGTGCAGCGCACCGATCAACAGGCCCGGCACGATCTTGTCGCACACGCCGAGCAGCATCGCGCCGTCGTA
>JANMYI010000511.1:0-1635 GCA_031381955.1 Burkholderiales bacterium | reverse complement strand
CCCAAGCCTTCTTTGCGGAACACGCGGCCGGGGATGTCCAGGCGCTCGGTGCGTTCCAGCTTCTTGCCGGTGGCATCGAAGTAGCGCAGCTCAAAACTGGCCAGCGCCACGTCGTGGATCTTGCCCAGGTTGTGGTTCAGGCGCACCACCTCCAGCCACTTGGCGTCGGGGGTGACCATGCGCCACGAGGCCAGGTTGTCCAGCGCCGTGCCCCACAGCACGGCCTTCTTGCCGCCGGCGTTCATGGCCACGTTGCCGCCGATGCAACTGGCTTCGGCCGAAGTGGGGTCGACCGCAAAGACATAACCGCCGCGTTCAGCGGCGTCAGCCACGCGCTGGGTCACCACGCCGGCTTCGCTGAACACCGTGGCCACGGGCTGCGCCACGCCGGGCAGGTTGATCAGTTCCACCTCGCTCATGGCTTCGAGCTTTTCGGTGTTGATCACCGCGCTGCGCCATGTGAGCGGAATCGCCCCGCCGGTGTAGCCCGTGCCGCCGCCGCGCGGAATGATGGTCAGATCAAGCTCGATGCAGGCGGCCACCAACCCAGCCATCTCGGCTTCGCTGTCGGGCGTGAGCACGACGAAGGGGTACTCCACGCGCCAGTCGGTGGCGTCGGTGACATGGCTCACGCGCGACAGGGCATCGAACTTGATGTTGTCTTTGGCGGTGCGCCGGCCCAGCACCTTGCGCGCACGCTGGCGCAAATCCCACACGGTGCGGAAGTGCGCGGCGAAATCCGTCACCGCCTGGGTGGCCAGGGTGAGCAACTCGCCCACCCAATCGTCGCGCGCGGTGTCGCCCTGGGGCTCGCGGCGGCGCTGCACCTCGCTCAAGCGGTGCTGCAGCGCTTCGATCAACTGCGCGCGCCGGCGCGGGTTGTCGAGCAAATCGTCTTCGAGATATGGGTTGCGCTGCACCACCCAGATGTCGCCCAGCACTTCATACAGCATGCGCGCCGAGCGGCCGGTGCGGCGCTCGGCGCGCAGCTTGTCCAGCAAGGACCAAGCGCGTTCGCCGAGCAGGCGAATGACGATCTCGCGGTCTGACAGCGAGGTGTAGTTGTAGGGAATTTCGCGCAGCCGCGGCGCGCGCGCGTCAACCGCATCGTCCTCTGGCAAGGCCGTGGTCAAGTGGGCAAGGGGAGCATTCATCGCAAGCAGGCGCGCTAGGGCCTGGGGGTGGCGGCGCAGCACGGGCCAGCGTCGCGCGGCCGCACTCGATTCGAGCCGGCGATACTAACGCAGCACCACGGCGCTGCCGGCCCGCCGGGTGTGGCAGGCCTGTGCGCGAAGGGTTATCCCCCTTCCCCGGCACGGGCCATCCATGACAGAACCGCCGTGTCGCGAAACGGGCGCACCTGCGCCCAGCAAACTCAAGTGTGTTGGAGAACCCATGAAGACCAAACCCCTGTTCCTGGCTGTTGCGTTGGCGGCCAGCTTTGCCAGCCTGCCGGCCTCGGCGCAAACCGACATCCACTGGTGGCATTCCATGGGCGGCGCCCTGGGCGAATGGGTGAACGACCTGGCCAAGGAATACAACGCCAGCCAGAAAGACTACAAGGTGGTGGCCACCTTCAAGGGCAGCTACGACGAATCGATGACGGCAGCCATCGCCGCCTTTCGCTCGGGCAAC
>JANMYI010000505.1:0-2439 GCA_031381955.1 Burkholderiales bacterium | reverse complement strand
CGGCAACCTGCTTGTCACAGCCCCCACCCTCGCCCAACCCGCCACAGACGCGGCCAGCGCCGCCGCGCGCGAGGCCGGCGCCGTGGTCACCGCCAGCGGCCTGGTTTACCGCAGCCTGCGTGAAGGCAAAGGCGCCCACCCCAAGACCGAAGAAACCGTGAAGGTGCACTACCGCGGCACCCTGCCCGACGGCAAGGAATTTGACAGCTCCTATGCCCGCGGCCAACCGGCACAGTTCCCGCTAAACCGCGTCATCAAATGCTGGACCGAAGGCGTGCAGCGCATGCAAGTCGGCGGCAAGGCCAAGCTCACCTGCCCGCCGGCCATTGCCTACGGCGAACGTGGCGCGGGCGCCGTGATTCCGCCGAATGCCACCTTGCATTTCGAGGTGGAGCTGCTCGATATTTCGCGCTGACGCTGCGACATGAGCATGCGCACTTTGACAAACCCGCCGCACCTGTGCTGAACTGGCGCACCGCAGCCCGCAGCCCACAGCCCACCCGCCATGGCCAGCCTGTTCCGCCCCGCCAATGAGTTGATGGTGCAGTACGCGCACCATCACCGCGACCGCCGCAACATCACCACCCACATGCTGGGCGTGCCGATGATCGTGTTGGGCGTGGGTGTGCTGCTGGCCCGCGTGCCGTTGAGCGGCGCGGTCACGCTGGCTGGCGCCGCCTGGGCGCTGACCACGCTGTGGTACCTCACACGCGGCCACCTGTTGCTGGGCCTGGCGGTGAGCCTGCTCAATGGCGTGCTCATTGCGCTGGCGCACCCGCTGGCCGGCGGCGGCACGGCGCACTGGCTGGGTTGGGGGGTCGGCCTGTTTGTCGTGGGCTGGATCATCCAGTTCGTGGGCCACTACTACGAAGGCCGCAAGCCGGCCTTTGCCGATGACGTCACCGGCCTGTTGACGGGGCCCATGTTCGTGGCCGCCGAAGCGCTGTTCGCGCTGGGTCTGGCGCGGCCGCTGTTCGACGAGATCGAGCGCCGCGCCGGTCGCACGCACCTGCGCGACCTGGCCCACCCGGTCACCTAACGTTTGACTGAACTGGCCGGCCAGATCCTCACGCCGCAGGGCTGGCTGGCGGGGCGCCTTTGGCATCACGGCGGGCGCATCGTGCGCACTGAAGGCAGCCCCGTGACCGAGGCCGAAGCGCTCAGCGCTGGTGCGCCGATCCTGCTGCCGGGCTTTGTGGACTTGCACGTGCACGGCGGCGCCGGTCGCGACGTGATGGAAGGCGGCGACGCCGCCGTGGCCATTGCGCAAGCCCATGCCCGCCACGGCACGACCTCGCTGCTGGCCACCACCATGACCGCGCCGCTTGACGAGCTGCAAACCACGCTGCGCAGCCTGCGCCCGGCCTGCACGCAGCGCGCTGCGGGTGCGGCGCGCATCCACGGCATCCACCTCGAAGGCCCTTACCTCAGTGCCGCCAAACTCGGCGCGCAACCCGACTTCACCCGCACTGCAACGCTGCATGAAATCATGGCGCTGCACGCCCTGGCGCCGATCCGCCTGCTCACCCTGGCACCCGAAGTACCTGGGCACCTGGCGTTGATCAGTGCCCTGCGCGCTGCCGGGTTAACGGTCCAGATCGGCCACTCCGAGGCCAGTTACGAAATCGGCGTCGCCGCGCTGGCGGCGGGTGCGGCCGGCTTCACCCATTTGTTCAACGCCATGAGCCCGCTGCACCAGCGCGCGCCGGGCCTGGTGGGTGCAGCGCTGGCCCATGCCACGCATGCCGAAATCATTCCAGATCTGCTGCATGTGCATGCCGGTGCCCTGCGCGTGGCCTTACGCGCCATCCCCAAGCTGTACTGCGTCACCGACTCCACCGCCGGCGCCGGCATGCCCGACGGCCCCTATCGGCTGGGCCGCCAGGTGGTGCACAAATGCCTGGGCGGCATGCGTCTGGCCGACGGCACCCTGGCCGGCAGCGCGCTCACCATGGACCAGGCGCTGCGCAACTTGGTCAGCTTGGGCTTGAGCGTGCAGGAAGCCTCGGCGCGCACCGCCAGCCATGCTGCCGGCTACATGCGCTGGGCCGACCGTGGCCACCTGGCCGTGGGCGCCAGCGCCGATGTGGTGCTGCTCGACCGCAACTTGCAGGTCACGGGCGTGCTCGTTGAAGGCGAAGCGCTGAACGCATAGCCTGCGCCCTAGTGTGGTGTTGCACGCTAAGCGCGACATAAAACCGCGTCTTTGCGCCCGTGGGGTCGTTGCAAATCCTCGCGATGCCACTCGGCATCGCTGCGGTTTGCGCCTGGCCACAGACGCAAATCCAGCGGTTTTCTTAAGTCACGCCTAGCGTGCAACACCACACTACCGCGCCACCAGCCGCAACGCGCCGTTCCAGGGCACCCAGCCGCCATAGGTGGCCGCGGCGATCACGCCCACACCGTCAACGGCCTGCGCGCCGGCGCCGGGGTCGATGA
>JANMYI010000499.1:0-2724 GCA_031381955.1 Burkholderiales bacterium | reverse complement strand
CCGGGCGGCCCAAGGGCGTGGCGTACTCGCACCGCAGCACCGTGCTGCACACCCTGGTGGCCAGCCTGGGCGACTACTGGGGCCTGCGTGGGGCCGACACGGTGCTGGCCGTCACTCCCATGTTCCACGCCAACTGCTGGGGCATGCCGTATGGCGCGGTGATGATGGGCGCCAAGCTCGTTTTCCCCGGCCCGCACTTGCACCCCGATGACCTGCTCGATTTGATGCAGCAAGAGCCACCCACCTTGAGCCTGGGCGTGCCGACGATCTGGCTGTCGATGATCCAGCTCTATGAACGAGCGCTCACTGAGCAACCCGGGCGCTGGAAGTTGCCGGCAGGCATGCGTTCGCTGGTGGGCGGTGCCGCGGTGCCGGAATCGTTGATCCGTGCCTTTCACAAGCATGGCGTGTGGCTGCTGCAAGGCTGGGGCATGACCGAGACCTCGCCCGTGGCCACCATCTCCTACCCGCGCGCGGAATTGCGTGATGCCGACATGAACGAGCGGTACCGCCGCGCCAGCCTGGCCGGTGTGCCGGTGCCGTTGGTCGATGTGCGGCTGCAAAGCGACGACGGCAGCATCGCGCCGTGGGACGCCACCACCCTGGGCGAAGTGCAGGTGCGCGGCCCCTTCATCACGGGCAGCTATCACAACGTGCCCGTGACCGAAGAGAAGTTCACCGCCGACGGCTGGCTGCGCACGGGTGATGTGGGCACCATGGACGAGCTGGCCTTCCTGCGCATCACCGACCGCACCAAAGATTTGATCAAGAGCGGCGGCGAATGGATTTCGTCCGTCGACATGGAAAACGCCTTGATGGCGCACGCCGCCGTGGCCGAGGCGGCGGTGATCGCGATTCCCGATGAAAAATGGAGCGAGCGGCCGCTGGCCTGCGTGGTCTTCAAGCCCGGCCAAAGCGCCACGCCTGCGCAACTGGCCGAACATTTGTTGTACGCACATGGCTTCGCCAAATGGCAGTTGCCCGATCGCTTTGAAGTGATTGATGCCATTCCGCGCACCAGCACCGGCAAGTTCTGGAAGCTGAAGTTGCGCGAACGCTTTCCGCGCTGAACAGCGCCATACCGGGAGCGATGATGTTGGACCGCGCCGTCATTGACGACTACCAGGCCCTGATCGGCGGTCTGCTGAGCCAGGGTGCGCCCATGAACGCGGCGCAGGTGCAGGGCTTGTGTGCAGCCGTTGCAGTGGCGCCGGTGTTCATTCGCCCATCGGCGTGGCTGAGCCGCGTGTGGGATGCAACGGGCAGCGACCACCCGCCCGCGTTCGAAGACGGCGACGAGTTCCAGCATGCGCTGGACTTGGTGCAGCGCATCTACAACGACACCGTCGCCAGCCTCGGGCCCGCCAGGAACTTGAACCTGCGCCTGCACTACCACCACCGCACGGACTGCAATGTCCACGACTTTTGCCGTGGCTTTGTGGTGGGGCTGGAGTTGGCGCCAGAAAGCTGGGCCGAGCTGAAGCGCCAGCGTCCGCAATGGTTTGCTGCGTTCGAGCAACTCGCCCGCGGTGAGCCCCTGCGGACTGGTGACAACACGCTGGCTGACGACACCGTGCTGGTGCTGTTGCTGCGCCTGGCTGATCATTCGCATGGCCAGGGCAAGCAAGCCGAGTTGGTGTTCAGCCCCGACACGCCGGCGCAAGCGGTGTGGCCGCTCATCAAGCCGGAGCTGGATGAAATACAGCCCAGCTTCCCCTTTGCTGCGGTAGAGCTGGCCGACCGGCACCGCGAGCTGGTGACGCCGCATTTGGTGGCGGCCTTGAACGAGGTGCTGGCCGGCCCGCAGGCCTTTGCCGACGACTTTTACATGCTGCACCAGTACGCCGCGGCGCTGTTGGGCCAGTGGCGCGACACGCGCGGCTTTGCGCCGCTGCTGGCCATGGCGCAGGTTGACGAAGCCACGCTTGAAGCGCTGTGGGGCGAGTCGATCAACACCATTTATGTGCGCGCCGTGGCCGGCACCTGCCCGGGCGATGTGCAACCGCTGCGCGAACTGGCCCTCGATGCGGCGCTCACGAAGTCGATGCGGCTGGCGATGATGCGGGCGTGGAAGATCCGGGTGGTGCAAGGCGATGCCGACTTGGCCGCATGGCAAGACACGGCCTTGGCCATCTGCCAAGAGCGCGCGCTGGCGCTGCGGCCCACCTTGCCGCGCCAACCGTACAGCGGTGATCTGATCGACTCTCTGGTGAGCGACGCAGGGGACCTGGGCGCCACGGCCTTCATCGACTCGGCGCGTGCCTGGTATGGCGAAGGGCTGATGGACCCGAAGTTTTCCAGTCTGCAAGATGTTGAGCGTGACCTGGCGCGAACCGAGAGCGAACGGCGACGCGATGCTGACCTGGGGCAGGATCACTACATCCGCAGCGCGGCCGGCGAGATCGCCTGGTGGGCCTGCTACTTTGACGATGAACAAGGCCCCTACGACGAGCCGCTGAACCAGCCCTATGTGCGGCCCACACCCAAAGTGGGCCGCAACGACCCCTGCCCCTGCGGCAGCGGGCGCAAATACAAGAAATGCCACGGCGCAACCTGACGCCGCAGTGAACGACCCCGATGCCCGAACAACTTTCCCTGCTCACCCCCGAGCCCCCGCCGCCGCCCGAAGGCGCCATCACCCTGGCGCATTACGCGCAACAGGCTTATCTGGAATATGCGCTCAGCGTGGTCAAGGGCCGCGCGCTGCCCGATGTGTGCGATGGC
>JANMYI010000467.1:0-2605 GCA_031381955.1 Burkholderiales bacterium | reverse complement strand
GGCGCGCAGGATCGAGTCGGGCGTCTTGTAGAACTTGATGCCCTGCTTCTTCATCTCGATGTAGTCCTTGGAATTGCGGTCAATCGCCTTCCAGCTCATGTCCGCGCCGGCTGCCTCGACCGCGTTGTCGATGATCGCGCGCAGGTCGGCCGGCAGCGCCCGGAACTTCGGACCGTTGAACAGGATTTCGAACTGCTCACTCGACTGGTGATAGCTCTGCAGCATGCAGTTCTTCACCACATCGGGGAAGCCGAGGATGCGGTCGCTGGACGCGTTGTTGAACTCGGCACCGTCGATCAAGCCGCGATCGAGCGCCGGAACGATCTCGCCGCCGGGCAGTGGGTTGACGGCTGCGCCCATGGCCGTGAACACATCGACCGCGATGCCCACGGTACGGAACTTGACCCCTTTCAGATCCTCGACCTTGGCGATCGGCTTCTTGAACCAGCCAAGCGGCTGCATCGGCATCGGTCCGTAGGCGTAAGACACCACGTCCATGCTCAGACTTTTGTAGACCTCGGCCATCAACTCCGCGCCGCCGCCGTACTTGTGCCACGCCAGCAACATGTTCGCGTCCATGCCAAACGATGGGCCGGAACCCCACAACGACAGTGCCGTGTTCTTCCCGTAGTGATAGACCAGCACGCCATGGGCGCCGTCGAGTGTGCCCTTGTTGACCGCCTCGAGCACCTGGAAGGCCGGCACCACCGCGCCGGCCGGCAGCACCTCGATCTTCAACCGCCCGCCGGTCATGTCGTTCACCTTCTTGGCGAAGTCGTTGGCGTACTCGTGGAAGATGTCCTTGGCCGGCCAGGTGCTCTGGAAGCGAAAGCTCACGGTCTGCGCCTTGGAAATCATGGGGGCAGCAAGTGCCCCGGCGGCAACGCTGCCGGTGGCGGCGGCCTTCAGGAAACGGCGGCGAACGGGGGTGGTGGTGGTGGTGGTGGTGGGCTTGGTCATGCGGGCTCCGCGATGTGTTGTGGATGTAGACGAGGCGCGTTCGCGCTACTTCGGAACAGCGGACTATCCGACCATTGTGTGGGCCTGGCAATCGAGGGATTCCCGGCATCGCGGGTTGAAGTCCTCAGACAATTTTGCAAGGCGGCTGCGTGTTTCCCGCCGCCATCACGTGGCAGCCTGTGCTAGCCACAGCGGCGCACTGGCCGCGCGCAGCGCCTGGTCTTGCGCCGCCGGCAACAGCGCATGGCGCAGGGCAAAGTCCAGCATCACCAAAGCGGCGTCCACTGTCATGGCGCCGCTGGCTGCCAGGTCCAGCGCCTGCGCCACCGGCAGGCATTCGAAGCGCTGCACTTCGCCGTCCTGGTTGGCGGGCGTGATGTGCGCCGGCACGGCCAGGTCGAAGCTGAACAGTTGCTCGAACTGCAAGCCCTCGGGCACCTCACGAAACATCTGGATGCGCCGGCCGGGTTGCACGCCGGCCAGTTGTGGTGGGCGCAAGCCGGCTTCTTCCCAGGCTTCGCGCAGCAACGCCTGCGCCGGTGTTTGCCCGTCGCCCACGCCGGCGCCAATCAGGTTGTCGAACGCGCCCGGGTCCACCGCCTTGTCCGCCGCTCGCTGCCCCACCCAGATGTGGCTGGGCCGGCCCTGCGCGTCGGCCACGTAGCCGGTGCAATGCGCCCCCAAGTTGAGCGTGCCCCAGAAGCGCGCCGCGGCGCGTTCCATGCTGCCCAGGCGGCGCAGGCTGCGGGGTTCGTAGATCGAGAACAACTCGTCGCGCCAGGCTTTGATCAACCCCTGCGCACGCAACGCCTGGTTAGCGTCGGCCAGCGCGGTGTGCAGACCGCGCTCATCCTCAGGCAGCCAGTGCAGCCCGGCGGCGTCATGCCGCAACAGACCCGCCAGCGCGGCCGTCTCGGCAAGCTGTGCGGCGGCGAGCGACCCCACTTGCCAACTCGCGCCCTCGCGGTGCAGCCACAGCGGCACGCGCGCCTGGCCGGTGGCGCTGCGCGCCTGCGCCACGCAGGGCCACGGCGGCATCGCAGCGCGTTCAGGCGGCCAGGGCTTGCGCGCCGGAGCGCCAGCGCTGCATCAACTCGGCCCATTTGGCTTGCGCCGCTACCAGGTGGCGTGCCTTGACATGGCCGTAGCCGCGAATGTCTTCGGGGATGCGTGCGATCTCGCAGGCCAGGGCGAGCTTGTCGGCGCTCAGCCCTTGCAGCAACTCTTCTACGCTGGCTTGGTACTGCGCGATCAACGCGCGCTCGCCGCGGCGCTCTTCGGTGCGGCCGAAGAGGTCCAGCGCGCCGCCGCGCAAGCCCTTCAACCCGGCCAGCAGCTTGAAAGCGTTGCGCACCCAAGGACCAAAGGGCTGCTTGACCAGCTCACCCTTTTCACTGCGCTTGGCGATGCCGGGCGGCGCCAGGTGGTGCACGATTTTGTAGTCGCCCTCGAACATGCCGGCAATGCGCTCCAGGAAGGCCGGGTCGTTGTGCAGGCGGGCGACTTCGTATTCATCTTTGTAGGCCATCAGCTTGAACAGGTAGCGCGCCACGGTTTCGCTCAGGCGCGTGCTGTTCAGCGGCGCCTCGGCAGTGCGCACGCGCTCGACGAAGGCGCGATACGTGGTGGCAAAAGCGGCGTCTTG
>JANMYI010000339.1:0-4204 GCA_031381955.1 Burkholderiales bacterium | reverse complement strand
CTTGACGAAGACGGCAAGCCGATCAACGACATTCACAACCCGAAGGTCTGAGCATCATCGTTGAACCCTGCCTGAACCCTGTGGCCGGCCTCGGCGTCAGGGCGCAGCATGCAGGCCGGGTATGGCGCTGAGCGCTTGCTCCACATGGTCGCGCAGCGAGCCGAAGGTGCGCGCATAGACCCAAGTGAACTCGGCACCAAGCAAGAAGATCTGCGCCGAGTAGTAGACCCAGACGAGCACGATCACGATTGAACCCGCGGCGCCAAAACTCGAAGCCACGGCGCTCTTGCCCAAGTACAGCCCGATCAGGAACTTGCCCACGGTGAACAGCGCCGCGGTCACCGCCGCGCCGAGCCAGACGTCGTGCCAGTGAATCTTCACGCGCGGCATGAGCTTGTAGATGACGGCGAAGATCACGGTCGTGAGCGCAAAGCCGGCCACCGCGTTGGCGGCTTGCAGCGCCACTTCCCACTCGCCAAAGGCACCCCCCCACCACTTGCCCAGTGCCGCCATCACCGCGCCGAGCACCAGCGAGACCATGAGCAGGAACGCCAGCGCGAAGATCATGCCGAATGACAACACGCGCGCGCGCAGCAGCCCCCACAGCCCAGAGGACTCACGCCGTGCAGGGGCACGCCAAATGCGATCCAGTGCATCTTGCAACTCGCCGAACACCGTGGTGGCGCCGATCAACACCAGGGCCAGCCCGATCAGCGTTGCGGTCACGCCCTGGGCGGGCTCGCTCACGCTGGTGAGCAGCCCTTCAATCGCTTTCGCGGCGTCATCACCCATCAGCCCGCGCAACTGGCCGAAGATTTCGCCGCGGGCGGCGTCGGCGCCGAACACCAGGCCGGCAATCGAGATCACGATCAACAACAGCGGCGCCAGCGAGAACACCGTGTAGTAAGACAGCGCCGCGCCCATGCTCGCCGCGTAGTCATCCACCCAAGCCGCCCCGGCACGCTTCACGAGCGCCCACCACATGCCAAGCGACGGCGTGGCAGACGTTGCCACCGTGGTGCTCATTGGCGCGTCGTCATCAGGCGGCCTCCATGCCTTCAGTCATCTCGGCCATGAGGTCGGCCTTGCGCGCTTGCAGCGCCGCGCCAATGGCCTTCAAGTTCATGTCGGTGTCACGGCACTTCGGGAACACTTCGTCTTGCTCTTCCTTGGCGTGGTGGCTGATGTATTCGCCCAGCACCATCACCTTGGCGTCGTACAGCGCATCGCTGGGTGACATGGCGCGAATCTGGTCGATCAAATCCTTGCAGGTGCCGTGTTCGACCTCGGCCTCATCGAGCAAGGCAGCGTCGACCTTGGCCTGGCGCGCCGCCGGGTAGAAGATTTCTTCCTCGATGGTGGCGTGCACCGTGAGCAGCAGGCAAATCTGCTCTGCCAGCGCCTGACGTGTATCGCCGGCGGCGTGCTTCTGCGCCAGCTTGTCGTACTTCTGGAACAGCGCGTGCACCTCGCTGTGATCTTCGGTCAGCAGCTTGATGGCGTTCGGGCTGGCCGGGGCGCGGGGCTTGGGACTGGGCGTGGTCTTGGTGGGCATGGTGGGGTGACTCGGTATGGAATTGGGGCGGGTTGGTGCAACGACTGGCGTCAAACGGCGCTGCGGCGAATCAGCTTGACGATGGCCAGCAGGATCACCGCG
The DNA here is from genome assembly GCA_031381955.1 of Burkholderiales bacterium. Classification (GTDB taxonomy): domain Bacteria; phylum Pseudomonadota; class Gammaproteobacteria; order Burkholderiales; family Burkholderiaceae_C; genus Rubrivivax. The sequence continues at coordinate 2,547 of JANMYI010000339.1, read as the reverse complement.
CCGATGAACGACACCAACAAGGCGCCCATGCTGAAGTTGTCTTGGTTGATGGTGCCCACGCCGACCAAGGGCGAGATCACCCAGCCGCCAAGCACCGCACCAATGATGCCGACGATGATGTTCAGGAAGAGGCCCTGCTGGCCGTCTGTTTTCATGACGATGCTGGCCAGCCAGCCAATGACGCCGCCGACGACAAGCCAGATGATGAGGTTCATGACTGCAAGGCTCCGGTTTGGGTGATTTGAAGGTGATTTGAAGGTCTCTGGATCTCATTGCCTAACCGCGCAATGAGGCCGTCAGCTTATGCACGAGTGGTGTGGGTGGCCATGCGCAATCGGCGCACGCGCGGGCTCAAATTGCGCTGACCTCATGTCGGAATGCGCCTACGCAAGAAGGTCTCTGGCCGGCGGTGCCAGCCGCGCCTGACGCGCCGACAATCTTCTGATGCGCGGCTTCAAATCAATTCGACGCCCCTGGCTGTGGTTGGCTGCGGCGGTGGTGTTGACGCTGTTGGGCGTGCTGCTGGCCGTGAACCTGACCACGGGCGAGAAGAAGATCGAACGCCGCATCGAGCGCCACTACACGCTGGACGATGCGCGTTTCAGCAACGAGCTGGGTGTCTTGCTCGGCCCGGCGTTCCTGGCGGGCAACCGCGTCACCGCGCTGCACAACGGCGACGAGATTTTTCCGGCCATGCTGGGCGCCATGCGCAGCGCCAAGACCTCGATCACTTTCGAGACCTACATCTACTGGTCAGGCGACATCGGCCGCGAGTTCAGCACCGCACTCATCGAGCGCGCGCGCCAGGGCGTCAAGGTGCATGTCCTGCTCGACTGGGTGGGCAGCGCCAAGATGGACGAGCAGATGATCGACGCGATGACCAACGCCGGCGTGCAGGTGCGCAAGTTCCACCCGCCGCACTGGTCGCACCTGGCGCGCATGAACAACCGCACGCACCGCAAGCTGTTGGTGGTGGACGGGCGCATCGCTTTCACCGGCGGCGTGGGCATCGCGCCGCAGTGGACGGGCCGCGCGCAGGACCCTGAGCACTGGCGCGACAGCCACTTCGAGGTGGCCGGCCCGGTGGTGGCGCAGATGCAGGCCGTGTTCCTGGACAACTGGATCAAGGTCACCGGCGTGGTGCTGTACGGCCCCGACTACTTTTCCCCGCTTGAGCCGGCCGGCGCGGCGCGCGCACAAATGTTCAGCAGTTCGCCCAGTGGCGGTGCAGAGAGCAAGCATCAGATGTACCTGTTCGCGATCACCGCGTCGGCGCGGTCGATCGACCTTTCGGCGTCGTACTTCGTGCCCAACGAGTTGTCGCTGCGCGCGCTGGTCGACGCCCTGCGCCGCGGCGTCAAGGTGCGCATCATCGTGCCGGGCGAGCACATCGACAGCGACACCGTGCGCAGCGCCTCGCGGGCGCAATGGGGGCCGTTGCTGGCTGCCGGCGCATTGATCGCCGAATACACGCCGACCATGTTTCACAGCAAGGTCATGATCGTCGACCAACTGCTCGTTTCAGTGGGGTCGACCAACTTCGACGAGCGCTCGTTTCGCCTCAACGACGAGGCCACGTTGAACATCATCGAGCGCGCGTTTGCGCAGCAGCAGACCGCGGTCTTCGAAGCCGACTTGCTGCGCGCGCGCACCATCAGCCACGCTCAATGGCTGGCCCGGCCGTGGCGCGAACGGGTCGGCGAATTCTTCGCGTCGCTGATCGGCTCGCAGCTTTGAGCGGGGGCTCAGTCTGCCTTGGCGCCCGAGGCGCGAACGATCGGGCCCCAGCGCAGGGCTTCGGCCTTGTTCATCTCGGCCATCTGCTCGGGCGTGCTGGCGATGATGCTGTAGCCCAACTCGGCCATGCGCTTAACGAATTCAGGTGACTTGGTGCCTTTCACCGCGGCGTCATTCAAGCGCGCGATCTCCGCCTTCGGTGTGCCCGCCGGCACGGCCAGCCCGAACCACACGCCCGACTCATAGCCCGGCACGCCGGCTTCGGCCACGGTGGGCACGTCGGGCAGCAGCGGGTCGCGCCGCGCGCCGGTCACGGCCAGCGCGCGCAGCTTGCCGGCCTTGATGTGCTGCAGCGCCGAGGGGATGTTGTCGAACATCATCATCACCTGCCCGCCCAGCAGGTCGGTCACCGCGGGCGCGCTGCCCTTGTAGGGAATGTGCAGGATGTCGACCTTGGCCAGGTGCTTGAACATCTCGCCCGACATGTGCACGCTGGTGCCGCTGCCCGAGGACGCGTAGGTCATCTTGCCCGGCTCGGCCCGCGCCGCACCCGGCAAGATGAACTACGCCTCGTCGGGCAGCGGCACCAGCGTGCACATGTCGGGCGAGATGTTCAAGCACCTGGCCAAGCTCGACATCACGCACATCCCCTACAAAGGCAGCGCGCCGGCGGTGACCGACTTGCTCGGCGGCCAGGTCATGATGATGTTCGACAACATCCCCTCGGCGCTGCCGCACATCAAGGCCGGCAAACTGCGCGCACTGGCCGTCACCGGCGCCAAACGCGATCCACTGTTGCCTGAGTTGCCC
>JANMYI010000261.1:0-8179 GCA_031381955.1 Burkholderiales bacterium | reverse complement strand
CCGACATGGTGGCGTTTGGCGTGCGGCTCGATCGGCACGAAGAAGCGACCCTGCGGCGCCATCACCTGCAAGGCCGCGCCGGGTTGCAGGTGGGCGTTGATCCAGTTCGAGAACACGCCGTCCTTTACCTTGCGCACGCCCACGCGCAATTCGCCGTCATCAACGCCCGCGCAGATCGAATACGAGCGCCGCAGATCGGCGCCGTCGATCTGGTGGCGCAGCGTGAGGTACTGGCCCTGGGTGAAGCCGAACACGTCGCGCAGGTTTTGCGGCACCTCGAAGGTGACGATCACCGCCTCGGCCGTGTCGGGCTCGATGCGGCGCACGGTTAACGAATGGAATAACGGACTTGAAGTCATATCGGCTTGAAGTGCTCAAACGGCTCCCGGCACGCCAGGCAGCGCCACAAGGCCTTGCAGGCGGTGGAACCGAAGGCGGCCAGGCGTTCGGTGTTGGTGCTCTGGCAGCGCGGGCAGGGCACGGCGTCGGCCCGGCGGCCAACGATGCGAATCGGCGCACCCTGCGCCGCAGCCACCGGCCCCGGTGGCGCGATGCCGTAGGCCAGCAGCTTGGCGCGGCCCTCGGCGCTGATCCAGTCAGTCGTCCAGGCCGGCGCGCGTTGCAGGCGGATGCGCGCCTCGCCCAAGCCCGCGGCCTTGATGGCTTCACGCACGTCTTTCTCGATCACCTCGGTGGCCGGGCAGCCCGAATAGGTGGGCGTGAGCACGACCTCGATCGCGTCGCCTTGCTCCACCACATCACGCACGATGCCCAAGTCGCACACCGAAAGCGCCGGCACCTCGGGGTCGAGCACGCGATTCAAGGCGCGCCAGGCGCGGTCTGTCCGGCTGGGCTTCACCACACGCCCCCGGGGTAGCTGCGTTGCAGGGTTTGCATCTCGGCCAGCAGCAGGCCCATGTGTTCGCTGTGCACGCCGCGCTTGGCGGTGGAGCGAAAGGCGCTGGCTTTGGGCAGCACCAGGCCGGCTTCAGCCAGCACCGGGTTGACTTGCGCCAACCACGGTGCGTGCAGCGTTGAACACAAGGGCACCAGGCCGGCTGTGGCGGCAGCTTCGTCTACCGCGTCAGCCTCGAACAACTCGGCCGTGTAGGGCCACAGCGCCTTCAAGGCCACTTCGCAACGGCGCTTCGACTCGGCCGTGCCGTCACCCAGGCGCACGGCCCAATCGGCGGCGTGCTGCTGGTGGTAGCGCGCTTCCTTGACGGCCTTGCCGGCGATGGCGGCGAGTTCGGTGTCAGTCGATGAGGCCAACCCTTCCCACAGCAGTTTGAGGTAACTGGACACGAACAGGTTGCGCAGCACGGTGAAGGCAAAGTCGCCACGCGGCAGCTCGGCCATGGTGAGGTTGCGGTAGTCGCGCTCGTCGCGCAAAAAGGCGAGTTGGTCTTCATCGTGCCCCGCGCCTTCGCGCTGGCCGGCCAGGGTGAGCAGCGCGCGTGCCTGGCCGATCAGGTCGAGCGCCATGTTGGCCAGGGCGATGTCTTCTTCGAGCACCGGCGCGTGCCCCGTCCATTCGCCCAGGCGCTGGCCCAGGATCAGGCAGGTGTCGCCCAGGCGCAGCAGCGCTTGAACGCCTGAGTCATTTGAAACGTTGATTGACGCTTGCATGGCGCATGCTTCACATGTGGTCGACCGAATCGGGCAGTTTGTAGAACGTGGGGTGGCGGTAGACCTTGTCCTCCATCGGGTCGAAGTACATCGCCTTGTCGGTCGGGTCGCTGGCGGTGATCTGGTCTGAGCGCACCACCCACACGCTGGAGCCTTCCTGCCGGCGGGTGTAAACGTCGCGCGCCATTTGTACCGCCATGGCGGCGTCGCTGGCGTGCAGGCTGCCGCAGTGCTTGTGGTCCAGCCCCGCGCGGGTGCGAACGAACACTTCCCACAACGGCCATTCGGTTTCAGTCTTGGTGTCAGTCATCTCGATTTCTTTCAGGCTGCCTGCGCCAGCGGTGCATGCTTGGCCGCGTGCGCCAGCGCCGCTTCACGCACCCAGGCGCCGTCGTCCCAGGCCTGCACGCGCTCGGCCAGGCGTTCGGTGTTGCAGGGCCCGTCGCCGCCCACCACGGCCCAGAACTCGGCCCAGTCGATCGCGCCATGGTCGTGGTGTTGGCGCGCTTCGTTCCACTTCAGGTCGGGGTCGGGCAGGGTCACGCCCAGCACCTGGGCCTGGGCTATCGCGGCGTCGATGAAGCGCGCGCGCAGCTCGTCGTTACTCACCCGCTTGATGCCCCAGCGCATGCTTTGCGCGCTGTTGGGTGATTGATCGTCAGGCGGGCCGAACATCATCACCGAAGGCCACCACCAGCGGTTCACCGCGTCTTGCACCATGGCGCGCTGCGCTTCGGTGCCTTGTTTCATCATCACCAGCAGCGCATCAAACCCCTGGCGCTGGTGGAAGCTTTCTTCGCGGCAAATGCGGATCATGGCGCGCGCATACGGCGCGTAGGAGCAGCGGCAAATCGGCACCTGGTTCATGATCGCCGCACCATCCACCAGCCAGCCGATGGTGCCCACGTCGGCCCAGCTCAGCGTGGGGTAGTTGAAGATGCTGCTGTACTTGGCGCGGCCCGTGTGCAGGGCGTCGATCATCTGGTCGCGGCTGGTGCCTAACGTTTCTGCCGCGGCGTACAGGTACAAACCGTGGCCGCCTTCGTCTTGCACCTTGGCCAGCAGAATGGCCTTGCGCTTGAGGGTGGGCGCGCGGCTGATCCAGTGGCCTTCGGGCAACATGCCGACGATTTCAGAGTGCGCATGTTGGCTGATCTGGCGCGTTAAGGTCTTGCGATAGTTCTCGGGCATCCAGTCCTTGGCTTCGATGAAGTCGCCGGCGTCGATGCGTGCATCGAAGCGTTCCTGCAACTGCACTTCTTGCGCTGAACGCAGCGCTTTGCCGGGGGCAAGGTCTTCCTTGCTGGCCGTATCCATGGCTTGGGTGTACATGCTTCGACTCCTTACTTTGCACGCCTGTCGATGGCGCGGCGCGCCTTGCCGGTGAGCGTGCGTTCGATGGCTTCCGGGTTTTCCACGCTCACGCTGGTGCTGATGCCGATCATGGTCTTGATGCGGTGTTGCAGTGCTTGCGCCAGCGCAATCCGGTCGGCATTCAGGTGCGCTTGGGCCAGTTCACAGCGCACCTGCACGTTGTCTAGATGGCCGTCACGCGTGACGATGATTTGATACTGGCCGCCGAGCTGCGCTTGCTGCAACACCAACTCTTCAATCTGCGTGGGGAACACGTTCACGCCGCGGATGATGAGCATGTCATCACTGCGGCCCACGATCTTGCCCATGCGCCTGAAGCTGCGCGCCGTGGGCGGCAGCAGGCGGGTGAGGTCGCGCGTGCGGTAGCGAATGATAGGCATGGCCTCTTTGGTGAGCGAGGTGAAAACGAGTTCACCCTCACTGCCATCGGGCAGCACGGCGCCGGTTTCGGGATTGATGATCTCGGGGTAGAAATGGTCTTCCCAGATCACCGGGCCATCTTGCGTTTCCACGCATTCGCTGGCCACGCCGGGGCCCATCACTTCGCTCAGGCCGTAGATGTCCACCGCCTTGAGCGCGGCCTTGGCTTCGATTTCGCGGCGCATGGCTTCGGTCCAGGGCTCGGCGCCGAAGATGCCGAGGCGCACGCTCATGGCGCGCGGGTCGGCGCCGATGCGCTCGAACTCTTCGATCAGCACCTGCATGTAGCTGGGCGTGACCATGATGATTTCGGGCTTGAAATCTTGAATGAGCTGCACCTGCTTTTCGGTCTGCCCGCCGCTCACCGGTATGACGGTGCAGCCCAGGCGCTCGGCGCCGTAATGCGCACCCAACCCACCGGTGAACAGGCCATAGCCGTACGAGATGTGAACCATGTCGCCCGGCTTGCCGCCCGCGGCGCGGATGCTGCGCGCCACCAGGTGAGCCCAGGTGTCGATGTCGTTGCCTGTGTAGCCCACCACCGTGGGCTTGCCCGTGGTGCCCGACGAGGCATGGATGCGCGAAACCTGCTCACGCGGCACGGCGAACAGGCCGAAGGGGTAGTTGTCGCGCAAATCCTTCTTGGCGGTGAAAGGGAAGCGCGCCAGGTCGGCCAGGGTCTTGCAATCAGCCGGATGCACGCCTGCTGCAGCGAACGCGGCGCGGTAATGCGGCACCTTGTCGTACGCGCGTTGCAGCGTGGCTTGCAGGCGCTGCAATTGCAAGGCGATGATCTCGTCGCGGCTGGCCCTTTCAAGCGGCTCCAGCGCGGCGGTTTGCGGGGCGTACATCGACATGCGTTGCAACCTCGGTCAAACGGGGTCAGCGTCGGCTACGGGCACGGCAGGCCGGCCCTTCATGGTGTAGCTGCGACCGCGGAACACGGCCACGCGCTCGCCGCGTTGGTTGGTCACAACCGCGTCATACAAGCCGGTGCGCCCGCCTTTGGCTTGTTCGGTGCAGCGGGCGGTTAGCACGTCGCCCAGCTTGGCCGGCAGCATCAGCTCGATGGCGAAGCTGGAGGCCACGGTCAACTCGTCATACGAATTGCAGGCATAGGCAAAGGCGGAATCGGCCAGGGTGGCGATGAGGCCGCCGTGGCAGATGGCATGGCCGTTGAGCATGTCGGCGCGCACCGGCATGCTCAGCGTGGCGCTGCCCGGTGCCACGGCCAGCACCTGCATGCCCAGCGCCTGGCAGGCGGCGTCGTTGGCCCACATGCCGTGGTGGACATGATCCGCGGTTTGCTGCGCAGACATGCTCGCCCCCCGATCGCGGGTTACCGCGCTCGGCCCCCCGAGGGGGCGCCGGCCGGCTTGGGAGCGGCTCGGCGCTCGGCCCGCATCGGCTTCGGCATCAGGTTTTGCAGTCATCACAGTCAGCGATCTTTAAACACGGCCGCCCGCTTGGCGCCAAACGCGGCCACGCCTTCGGCATAGTCGTGCGCGCCGCCCAAGGCGGTCTGCATGCGCGTTTCGGCGTCAAGGGCCTGGTCCAGCGGCAAGCCCTGCGCGCCATCGAGCAGCGAGCGGGTTTGCGCCAAGGCGCTCGTGGGCATGGCCGCCAATCGCGTGGCCAGCGCGGCCACTTCGGCGGCAAAGGCTTCGTCTTCCACGCAACGCCAGATCAAGCCGATGCGTTCGGCCTCCGCCGCGCTGAGCTTGTCGCCCAACATGGCCAACCCCAATGCGCGGGCACGGCCGACCAGGCGCGGCAAGGCCCAACTGCCACCAGCATCGGGCACCAGGCCGATCTTGGCAAAGGCCTGGATGAAGCTGGCGGAAGCCTTGGCCAGCACCACATCGCAAGACAGGGCGATGTTCGCGCCTGCGCCGGCGGCCACGCCGTTAACCGCGGCGAGCACAGGAACCGGCATGGCCTTGAGTTGCAAGATCAGCGGCTTGTAAAACCGCACCAGCACATCGTTCAAGCCCTGCGCCGGGTTGCCGGAGTGGGCGCTGAGCAGCGGGTCGCTCAGGTCTTGCCCGGCGCAAAAACCGCGGCCGGCGCCGGTGAGCACCACGCAGCGCACGCTGGCGTCGGCCGCGGCCTCGTTCAATGCGCTGCGCAGTGCCCCGTGCAGCTCGCCGTTAAAACTGTTGAGCGCGGCCGGGCGGTTCAGGCTCAGCGTGCGCACGGCGCTGTCTTGGCGCACCAGGACGAGGGCTTCAGACATGGGCGGGGCTCCTGCGCGATCGGTCGGGTGGCATCGCGCGCTGCGTGAATGGTGAATCGGCTTGTCTCGGAACACTTTCGACCGAGCGGTCGGGAGATCATACCTTGGCGCGCACAGCCGCCCAACGCGCTACCTGGCGGCCAGCGTGGCACCTGCCGGCATAGACTGCCGTGCCCCTGCCGCCCCGCGGCGCCCTTGCACAGGTTCTTGCCATGGTCAACTCAGCGCTCACCTGCATTCCCTTCTACCAAGCATCAGCGCGCGCTGGCATGGCCGCCTGGCTGGCCGCCGCCGCGCTGGGCCTGGCCGCTTGTGCCGGCGGCCCGGTGCATGACAGCATGGCGCTGGCGCCGCTGAGCAACGAGCGCATCGCGCAGATCCTGGCCAGCCCCGACCGCAGCGCGGCCGACCGCACGAACGACCTGCGCCGCAAGCCGCCGCAATTGCTCGGCTTCATCGGCCCGCGTGGTGCAGCCGTTTGAGAACCCGGTGCCGGCGGAGTTGACGCGCAACGCGCTCGACCTGGTGACGCTGATGTTCAACTACCACGACCTGGGCCACATGGGCGTCGACCTCGACGCCATGAACCGCGCCGTCTTCGCCGCACACAAGCCCGGCGGGCAGTACGTGATTGCCGACCATTCCGGCCGGCCCGGCACCGGCATCTCCGAACCCGGCACGCTGCTCCGCATTGAAGAAGCCTTTTTGCGCGCCGAGGTCGAACGGGCCGGTTTCAAGCTAACGAATTCAGGTGACTTTTTGTGCAACCCCGGCGACCCGCGCGACCGCAACACGCCCGAGCCACCGCAGCCGAAGGACGAGTTCGTGCTCAAGTTCGTCAAGCCTTGATGCCGAGTGGCCACGCTCCATCAACACCGCCGCACCACCCGAAAGGCCTTTCATCATGACGCCACAACGCCGCCTCCTCCTGCTCGCTGCTGCCCTGGCCGCCGCCGGCGCCGCGCCCGCCGCGCTGGCGCAGGGCTACCCGAGCAAGCCCATCACCTTGATCTGCCCCTGGCCCGCCGGTGGCAGCACCGACCGCCACTTGCGTGGCCTGGCCGAGGCCGCGGCCAAGCACCTGGGCCAGCCCATCATCGTGGAGAACCGGCCCGGCGGCGGCGGCACTACCGCGCCGGCGCAGATGGCGCTGAACGCCAAGCCCGACGGCTACACCGTGGCCCAGTTCCCGATGGGCATGCTGCGCATTCCGCACATGCAAAAGTCGAACTGGAACCCGCTCAACGACTTCACCTACATCCTGGGCGTGACCGGCTACACCTTCGGCGTCACGGTGCGCGCCGACGCGCCGTACAAGACGTTCGACGACATGGTGGAAGCCGCGCGCAAGGCGCCCGGCAAGGTTGACGTGGGCAACACCGGCATCGGCACCACGCCGCACCTGAACGTGGAGGAAGTGGCCTACCACGCCAAGGTGCAGTTCAACCACATCCCGTTCAAGGGCAACGCTGACCTGACCCAGGCGCTGCTGGGCGGGCACGTCACGGCGCAGAGCGACGCTACCGGCTGGGACAAGTTTGTTGACGGCGGCCAGATGCGCTTGCTCGTCACCTTCGGCGAGCAGCGCACCAAGCGCTGGCCGAACGTGCCGACCGCCAAGGAGCTGGGCTACAAGGTGGTGAGCAATTCGCCCTACGGCATTGCCGGGCCCAAGGGCATCGAACCGGCGATCGTGAAGACGCTGCACGATGCGTTCAGGAAGGCGCTGGACGACCCCAAGTACAAGGAGATGCTGGCGCAGTTGAACCAGGAAGATTGGTACCTGAACAGCGACGAGTACGCAAAGTGGGTGCAAGACACCTTCGGCAAAGAGAAGGCCTTGATCGAACGGTTGGGGCTGTCGGCCAAGCCCTGACGGCTGGGCTCGGCATGACCTGCAAGTCGGTAACTCTTGCCGCAATGCATTGAGGAATCAAGGCACCGCGCCTTCAGCGTGCTGGTTGTGAAGCCGCGGATGCACTGGCCGCCGTCGGCTCGGCTGGTGTGGCCGCTGCCGCCGAAGCCGCCATGGCCGCCGCGGCTGCCATGGCCGCCGAAGCCCCCGCCGACGCATCGGGCGCCGCCGCTGCTGCGACCCTGGCCGACGCCGGCCCGCTGACGCGCCAGATGCGGTTGCCTACATCGTCCACCACCAGCAGCGCGCCCTGCTTGTCAACACCCACGCCCACCGGCCGCCCAAGCGCATTGCCGTCGGGGCCGATGAAACCCGTCAACACATCCACCGGCGCACCGCTTGGTTTGCCCGCGGCAAACGGCACGTAAATGACCTTGTAGCCGCTGGCGGGCTTGCGGTTCCACGAGCCGTGCTGACCAACGAACATGCCAGAGGCAGCGAACGCGCCGCCGAGCGTGTTGCCTTCTGCCGCGGCCAGGCCCAGCGAAGCGGTGTGCGGCCCGAGGGCGTAGTCGGGCACGATGGCTTTGGCCACCAACTCGGGCTGCGGCGGCTGTGCACGCACGTCGACATGCTGGCCGTAGTAGCTGTAGGGCCAGCCGTAG
>JANMYI010000287.1:0-9762 GCA_031381955.1 Burkholderiales bacterium | reverse complement strand
ACCAGCGCACGCACCACGTTTTTCACCGAGCTGGCCTTCTGGCCAATCGCGACGTAAACGCAGGTCATGTTCTGACCCTTCTGGTTGATGATCGCGTCGATCGCCACCGCGGTCTTGCCGGTCTGGCGGTCGCCGATGATCAGCTCGCGCTGGCCACGGCCGATCGGCACCATGGAGTCGATGGCCTTCAGGCCGGTCTGCACCGGCTGGTCGACCGACTTGCGGGCGATCACGCCGGGCGCGACCTTCTCGATCACGTCGGTCATCTTGGCGTTGACCGGGCCTTTGCCGTCGATCGGCTGGCCCAGCGCGTTGACCACGCGGCCGAGCAGCTCGGGGCCGACCGGGACTTCCAGGATGCGGCCCGTGCACTTCACGGTGTCGCCTTCGGAGATGTGCTCGTACTCGCCCAGGATCACCGCGCCGACCGAATCACGCTCCAGATTCAGCGCCAAGCCATAGGTGGCCTGGCCGCTGGGGGTGGGGGGGAATTCGAGCATTTCGCCGGCCATGGCGTCGCTCAGGCCGTGCACGCGCACGATGCCGTCGGTGACCGAGACCACGGTGCCCTGGTTCTTGATGTCGGCCGAAGCGCCCAGGCCCTCGATGCGGCTCTTGATCAGTTCGGAAATTTCTGCGGGATTCAGTTGCATGTTTTGCTCCTAACACCTTGGTGCGTGGCACGCCCGGCGGGCCGTGCGTTCATGCACTCAGGGCGACCTTCATTTGTTGCAGACGGGCCTGGACCGAGGTGTCGAGCACCTCGTCGCCCACGACCACGCGGATGCCGCCAATCAGCTCAGGCGCGTGCTTCACGCTGGCATTGAGCTTGCGGCCGAAACGCTTTTCAAGCAGCGCCACCACATCGGCCAGCGGCCCGGCTTCGATCGGGTAGGCGCTGTAGATGGTGGCGTCACTCACCCCCGAGCTGGCGTTGACCAACGCGTGGAATTGCGCCGCGATGTCGGGCAGCGCGGCCAGGCGGCCGTTGTCGATCACGGTGTACAGCAGGTTCTTCGCAGCCGCCGACAACTCGGCCCTGGAAGCCGTGCTGATGACGTCGAACACTTGCGTCGCGCTGACCTTGGGGTTGTCGGCGAACTGGCGCACTTGGGCGTCAGCCGCCACCGCCGCCAAGGCGCTCACCTGCGCCACGAGAGCCGGCTTGTCGACGCTGCCCGCGGCCTTGAACAAGGCTTCGGCGTAGGGCCGGGCAATGGTGGCGATTTCAGCCATGTTGCGTGCCTTTGCTCAAAGCTCGGTCTTCAGGCGGCCCAGCAACTCGGCGTGAACGCCGGCGTTGACTTCGCGCTTGAGGATGGCTTCCGCGCCCTTCACGGCCAACGCCGCCACCTGCTCGCGCAGCGCCTCGCGCGCCTTGCTGGCTTCTTGCGCGGCTTCGGCCTTGGCCGCGGCAACGATCTTGGCGCCTTCGTCGCTGGCGCGCGTCTTGGCTTCCTCGATCATGCTTTGCGCGCGGCGCTCGGCGTCAGCCAAACGCTGCGTGGCATCGACCCGCGCCGAAGCCAGTTGCTCCTCGACCCGCTTGTTGGCGGTGGCGAGTTCAGACTTGGCCTTGTCGGCGGCGGAAAGCCCTTCGGCGATCTTCTTGGCACGCTCGTCGAGCGCGGCGGTGATCGGCGGCCAGATGTAGGTCATGGTGAACCAGACCAGGATCAGGAACACGATCATCTGAATGATGAATGTACTGGTGATGCTCACGTCGAAAACCTCGCTTCGGGGTGACGGGTGCTGCCGCTTCCTGCGCGTTGCCTCACCAGCCCCGATGGGGCCGGCGCAGGCAACTCAAGCGCAGGAATTACTTCGGCAGGGCGGCCAGTTGCGCGAGGAACGGGTTGGCCGTGGTGAACCACAGCGCGATACCCGTGCCGATGATGAACGAGGCGTCGATCAGGCCGACCAGCAGGAACATCTTGGTTTGCAGTTCGCCCATCAGTTCGGGCTGGCGCGCGGCCGACTCCAGAAACTTGCTGCCCATGACGCCGATGCCGATACAAGCGCCCATGGCGCCAAGACCAATGATGAGGCCGGCGGCAACTGCGACGAGACCGATGAGTTCCATGTTGACTCCTGTTATGAAAGTGAAATGAGAAGAGGGAGGAAGGAAGGGGAAAGTGACCGGGGAAAAATCAATGCGTATCGTGCGCTTGCCCGATGTAGACCAGCGTCAGCATCATGAACACGAAGGCTTGCAGCGTGATGATCAGGATGTGGAAGATGGCCCACACCGTGCCGGCCAGGATGTGCAAGCCAGCCAGCGCGAAGCCCGTGAGCGAGAGCGTGAACGCGCCGCCTAACAAGGCGATGAGCAGGAAGATCAGCTCACCGGCATACATGTTGCCGAACAGTCGCATGCCATGCGACACCGTCTTGGCCACGAACTCAACCAGTTGCATGGCGAAGTTGAACGGGTACAGCGCCCAGTGGTTGCCGAACGGTGCGGCGAAAAGTTCATGCACCCAGCCGCCGAAGCCTTTGATCTTGACGTTGTAGACCAGGCAGGTGATGAGCACGCCCACCGCCAGGCCCATGGTCACCGACAGGTCGGCCGTGGGCACCGAGCGCAGAAAAGCATGGCTGGCATCGTGGCCCGTCGTGGCGCTGTAGATCCAGCCCCACACCAAAGGCAGCAAATCGACGGGCAACAAGTCCATCGCATTGAGCAGGAAGATCCACACGAAGACCGTCAATGCAAGCGGCGCCACCAGCTTGCGGCTCTTGGCGTTGTGCACGATGCCCTTGGCCTGGTTCTCGACCATTTCAAACAGGATTTCCACCGCCGCCTGAAAGCGGCCCGGCACACCCGCCGTGGCGCTGCGCGCGGCGCGCCACAGCAAGAAGCAGCCGACCACGCCCAGCAGGATGGAAAAAATCACCGAGTCGTAATTCACCACCGAAAAATCCACCAGGCCTTTGGGCTTGCCCGTGCCCCAATGGGTGAGGTGGTGGACGATGTATTCGCCGGCGGTCGGGGCGTGCGCTTCAGCTGCCATCTCGAATGCTTTCGCGTGTCTGTTCCATCAAGACCGGCGCCACAGCAGCGCCAGCCAGTAAACCTGCATGCACAGCACCATGGCGGCCAGCAACGCCGGCCAGCTCAAGGGCTGCACGATCTTCGGCGCCAGCAACAGCATGGCCACCGAAAAACCGATCTTGACCAACTCCCACGACATGAAGCTGACAGCGTTGCTGATAGCTGACATGCCTGGAGGCCGGCCCGTTGTGCCGCGCGCCAACAACGCACCCGGCACCACCACCACGGCCGCCCCGTAAAGCAGCGACCAAGCCCACACTGAATTTCTTGTGATGAGCCCTGCAAGCAAGGCCAGCACTCCCCCCAGAGCAGCTTGGGTTGCGACCACCCACCACGGCGAAAGCACGGGGTGGCTGGCGCGCCAGGCTGCCGCTTCCTGCTTGGTCAGTGACCTGTAGGCCGCGTTGTCGTCGTCATCATCAAGCCAGGGTTGGGGCCTGGGCCTGGGCCTGGGCCCGGGCCCGTGCGACACCCGCGCGGCTTTTGGCGCTGGAGGGTCCGCTTTGGGCATGGTTTGAAAGACGTTGACGAGTCCGCGTTCGGCAAAGCCTTTAGATTGTAGATGAAAACCCTGGGCCGACTTCACACCCCGGCCGCGCGATTCACTGTGCCGCTGTTTTGGGATGATCCGGGCATGAGACCAAAGCAACTTGTCTGGGCAGCCTGCATCGCAACGTTGCTTTGTTCAGCGGTCAGCGCACAAGTGCTGCCCGCCGTACCGCCGCACCACCGTGATGGCGGCTACCAGAACAACCACCTGGAATTCGAACCGAAGGGCTTGCCTGCCCTGGTGCGCTGGAAGTTGCAGGCCACACGCGCCGGCTTGCCGCGCCCGCCGGAACAGCCCGTTCCACAGGTCAATCCCGAGCTGGCGTTCATACACGGCAACGCACGGGCCGGCCAGGCCATGCTGCCGGCCGTGACCTGGATCGGCCACGCCACCTTGCTGGTGCAAATTGGCGGCATCAATGTGTTGACCGACCCGATCTTCTCGCAGCGCGCCTCACCGCTGCCCTTCATGGGCCCGCAACGCGCGCAGCCGCCGGGCCTGACCCTGGCCGAGCTGCCGCACATTGACGCCGTGGTGATCTCACACAACCACTACGACCACCTCGACGTGGCCAGCCTGCAAGCCTTGCAGGGCCAGCGTGGCGGGCCGCCGCTCGTGGTGGTGCCGCGCGGCAACCAGGCCTGGCTGCAGGGCGAAGGCTTGAGCCGTGTGGTCGAGCTGGATTGGTGGCAAACCACCGCGGCGCAAGGCGTGCAGATCATGCTCACGCCGGTGCAGCATTGGTCCGGCCGCGGCCTGGGCGACCGCCTGAAGACGCTGTGGGGCGGCTACGCCTTGCTCGCTGCCGACCAGCGCGTGTACTTCAGCGGCGACACCGGCTACAGCGCCGACTTTGCCGAAGTGGCGCGGCGCCTGGCCGCGCCTGGCGAAAGCGCGCCGGTGTTCGACCCGGCCTTGCTGGCCATTGGGGGTTACGAGCCGCGCTGGTTCATGCGCGAGCAGCACATGAACCCGGCCGAGGCCGTGCAGGCGATGCTCGACTTGCGCGCCGCGCGTGCCATCGGCATGCACTGGGGTACCTTCGAGCTCACCGATGAATCGCTCGACGAGCCGCCGCGTGCCCTGGCCGCGGCGCGGCAGGAGCGCGGCTTGAGCGAAGCCGATTTCGGCGTGCTGGCCATCGGCCAAACGCGGCGCCTGCCGCTGCGGCTGGCGGCGCCCCAAGCTCGCGCCAATCAACATCAAGGCAGCGTGCGATAGCTCTTTGCCAAAGCGTTGAAGCTGGACACCTGATCCGCACTCACCGGCCCACCCAATTCCTGCGCCACCAGTTCTGCCACAGGCTGGGCCAGCGCCTGCGCCGCGGCGGCGTCCAGGAACAACAGCCGGCTGCGCCGCGCCAGCACATCATGCACGCTGCGCGCCATCTCGAAGCGCACGGCAAAGCGCACCATGGCCTCGCTCAGGCCACCTGAACCGTCGCGCCACAACCAGTTGGCCGCACCGGGCAGGCTGCGCAGCAAGTCGGCTTCGCTGCCGTAGAGGTGTTCGCCCGGCGGCTCGCTCAAACGCCGGCCCGGCGCCGCGCCCACCAGGGCCAGATGCGCCGTGGCGCCGGCCGCGCGCCGTTCCAGCAGGCTTTCATCCATGCAGCGCGCCAGCACGTCTTCGGCCATGGCGCGGTAAGTGGTCCACTTTCCACCGGTCACGCTGACCAGGCCATCGCGCCCGCGGCGCACCACATGCTCGCGCGAGATCTTCTGGCTGCTGCCGCTGCCCGAATCGGCATCGGGGCGCACCAGCGGGCGCAGGCCCACCCAGGCCGACAGCACGTCGCTGCGCTGCGGTGCGCGCTCCAGGTAGCGACCGGCCTCGCCGAGGATGAATTCAATGTCTTCATGCAATGGCCGCGGCTCGCGCTGCACGGCCGGGATCGGCGTGTCCGTGGTGCCCAGAATCACCTTGCCCAACCAGGGCACGCCGAACAGCACCCGGCCATCGCGCGTGCGCGGCACCATCAAGGCCTGGCCGCCGGGCAGGAACTCGCGCGCCACCACCAGGTGCGTGCCCTGGCTGGGGGCCAACATGGGCGCGGGCGCGGTGTGGCCCGGGCTGGCGCTCAGGGCGCGAACCTGGTCGACCCACACGCCGGTGGCGTTCACGACGCAGCGGCTGGCCAGCGTGAACGTGGCGCCACTTTGAGCATCGCGTGCCATCACCCCAGCTACCTTGCCGGCGGTGTGCACGAGGCCCGTGACCGCCAGATGATTCAGCACCACCGCGCCGGCGCGCTGCGCGCTGCGCGCCAGGGCGATGGCCAGGCGCGCGTCGTCGAACTGGCCGTCGAAGTAGCGCACGGCGCCGCGTAGGCCGGCGCGCTTCAGGTTGGGCAACGCCGCCAAGGCCGCCGCGCGCGACAGCAACTCGGTGGGCCCCAGGCCACGGCGCCCGGCCAGCAGGTCGTAGGCCTTCAGGCCCGCGCCGTAAAAGGGCAGCTCCCACAGCCGGTAACCAGGCATCACGAATTGCAACGGCTGCGCCAGGTGCGGCGCATTGGCCAGCAGCGTGGCGCGCTCATGCAGCGCCTCGTGCACCAGCCCGATGTTGCCCTGCGCCAGGTAGCGCACACCGCCGTGTACCAGCTTGGTAGCGCGCGAGCTGGTGCCTTGCGCAAAGTCGTGCGATTCGAGCAAGGCCACCTTGAAGCCGCGCGCCGCGGCGTCGAGCGCCGTGCCCAGGCCGGTGGCGCCGCCACCGATGACGATCAAGTCCCAGTGTGGCGTCTCACGCAGCGCCTGCAAAGCGGCTGCGCGGGTGTCGGGCATGAGCGGCACGGGCACCAGGGGATCACTTCAAACGCTAGCCATGTGCGCCGACAACCCCGGCACGTCAACCCGCAGCTGCAGCACGCGGCCAGCCCACGGGTCGCGCGCCAGTTCGTCGGCCGCTCGGTGCTCGCGCGCGGTGGTGAGGTACAGCGTGCGCAGGTCGGCGCCGCCAAAGCACGGCATGGTGGGGCACTGCACCGGCAAGGCCAGGTCGCTCAGCAGCTCACCGCCGGGGGCCAGGCGCAGCAGGCGGCGACCCTCGAACATGGCGACCCAATAAGCGCCTTCACTGTCCACCGTGGCGCCGTCGGGCCGCCCGCCATAGTGGCTTAACGGTTGATGCAACTCACGCGGTGCGAAGCGCTGCCAAACACGCTGGTTCGTCAAGGCGCCGGTTTGCGGTGCCACATCGAACGTGTACACCTGGTGGCCGCGCGTGTCGGCCCAGTACAAGCGCCCGCCGTCTGGGCTGAAGGCCACGCCGTTGCTCACGGCCAGGCCCTTAGCGCGGAGTTCTAGCCGGCCATGGTCGAGGCAATACAGGCCGGCGCGCGCTTCGCGTTGGTCATCGAGCGTGCCCACCCACAGCCGCCCTTGCGCATCGGCCTTGCCATCGTTGAAGCGCTGTTTTGCCGCCTCGTAGGGCGGCGCGTGCAGCAGTTCGCGCAGGCCGCTGGCCGCGTCAAAGCGCCACAGGCCGTCGCGCTGCGCCAGCAGCAGGCCACCGCGCTGCAGCGCCACGCAGCAGCCCGGTTCGCTGGCCAGTGGCCATGAACGATGCGCGCCGCTGGCCGGGTCGAAGCGGTGCAGCGCGCGGCCCGGGATGTCGCACCAATACAGCACCTGCTCCAGCGGGTGCCACAGCGGTGATTCGCCGAGCAATGCGGCCGGCGCAGCGATCGGCTCGAATGGCGGGCCCGGCACGTTCAGATCGGCGCGGCCTCGAGCCGGATCCAGGCGTCGATGCCCTCGCCCGGCGCCGCGGCCTTCAGGCCATGGGCCAGTGGGTCGGCCATGTGGATGGCGTTGCTGACATGGCTGACGGGTTCGACGCAGAAGTAGTCGCGCTGCTGCGGCGTGTACACCACCAACCGGCCCAGCGACGAACTCAGCCGCAGCGACAAGCGCTCGTCGCGCAAGCGCGCCGCGCCCGACCAGCCTTCGAAGCAATGGTCGAACGCCATCGGCGCCACGTCGCCGTCGATGCTGTCTTGGCTGAGCTTGCGCGTGGGCAGTTGCGTGGCGTCGGACTCCCAGCGCTCCTTCACTTCGGCATGCAAGCGGCTGCGGCTGCGCTTTGGAAAGTACGGGTGCCACCCCAGGCCCAGGGGCTGCGGCAACGCGCCGGTGTTTTTCACCGCCAGGTTCAAGGCCAATGCGCCGTCGGCCAAAGCGAAGCGCTGGCGCGCTTCGAAGGCGAAGGGCCAATGCGCGTCGGGCTCGTGGCGGTAGACCAGTTCGGCACTGCTGCTCGTGACTTGTTCCACCTGCCAGGCCCGCAGCCAGGCCACGCCGTGCAGCGAGTGCGGGTTGTCATCAAAGTTCGGCGCCGTGGTGTATTCCTTGCCTTGCCAGCGAAAGCGCCGGTAGGCCAGGCGGTTCGAATACGGCAGCATGGGAAACGCCGCGCCCTGGCGCGGCCCGCCCAGGCCCGAGCCTTCAGCGCTGCGCAGCACCGGCGTGGCCTCGTGCCACAGGCCAGCCAAGCTGCCGCCGAGTTCGGGACACAGCACCAGGCGCAGGGCGCCGTCACGGAGTTCGATCATGGAGGGGCGTTTTCCAGTGAAGTGGTTCGTTAGTATCGGCCGCCGCCGAGATCGACTTTGAGGTAATGCGCCCCGGGAATGGGGTTGAAGTAGTACGGCGGCACTTCCTCGAAACCGAGCGAGGCATACAGCTCGCGCGCGGATTCCATTTCATCGAGCGTGTCCAGCAGCATGGCACTGTGACCGGCCTGGGTGGCCAGGTCAATCACCGCCTGCGCCAGCCGCCTCCCCAGGCCCAGCTGGCGGTAGGCCGGGCGCACGTACAGGCGTTTCATTTCGCAGGCGTTGGCGTGGTCGACGTCGCGCAACTGGCGCATCGCCACGCAGCCGGCCACCTCGCTGCCCACCAGGGCCAACAGCAGCGCGCCGTCGGGCTCGGCGTAGGGGCCGGGCAAGCCGGCCAGTTCGGCATCGAAATCCTGAAAGCACAAGTCCACCGCCAAGCTGGCGGCGTACTCGCGCATGATTTCGCGCGTGGCTTGCAGCTCGGCAGCGCCGCGCGGTGTGCAAAGGCTTATGCGAGGTTCGCGCATGCAAGCGATGACTGAACAGCGCGCCGGCTTTTCATTGCGCCGCGACCCAGGCCGCCGCCAGCGCGGCCAGCACCATGCAGGCCAGCGCCAGCGCCCGAGTGGGGCCGTCGTCGCGCGAAGCCGGCGTGTGCGCCGGCAGCAGCTTGTCGCCACTGAGCATGGGCCGCAGCAGGTTGACCTTCTTGCGCCACAGGTAGAACAACACGGCGCCCACATGCAGCACCACGAGCAACAGCAGCACGCGCTGGCCCACCACTTTGTGCCAGGTGCCGGCGGCGCCGGCCCCCGCGGTGGCCACGAACTTGTTCAGCGGGCCGACGTTGGAAATTTCGTCATCCGACACCAAGCCGGTGGCCGCTTGCAGCAACAAAAAGCCCAACAGTGCCCACACCGACAGGCTGCCCAGCGGGTTGTGGCCAACGTCAAGGTGTTCGCCTGGCTCATGCCGCCCACGCAGGTACCTCAAGATGGTGCCCGGCAGGTAGAGGAAGCGCGCGAAGCGCGACCAACGCCCGCCGAGCACGCCCCAGGCCAGGCGAAACAGCAGCAAGGCCAGCACCACGTAGCCGCAGCGAAAGTGCCACACCATGGCGTTGCCGCCGATCTTGCCGCTGACCAGAGAGCCCACCACGGCTAACGCCAGGCTCCAGTGGAACAAGCGGGTGGGCAAATCCCACACGCGCACGGGCTGCAGGGGAGAGGAGTTTTCAATCATGTTCTGGGTTGGTGACAACGATAGCGCAGCGGCGCGGCGCGCGTCGCGGCCCGGCGCGCGCAGTAAACCGAGCGTTGTATCGGGGTTACCCTAAGACGTGCTTCATCGGATGAGCTGACGCCAGCATCACGCGCACCCGGCGCGTGTTGCGCAGAACAGCCGCCCCGATCTTGAGCAGCTTGGTGCGGATGGTTGCCGCGCAGGCCTGGGCAAGCTCGGTGCCCTTGAGCGCCCATCGACGCAGGTTGATCATCAGCATGCAGGCCAGAGCCGCCAGCAACAGGCGCAGCTGATTGGCCTGGAAGCGGTGGCAGCTCGCACGCCGGCCGAACAGATCACGGTCACTCGGACGCA
>JANMYI010000246.1:0-14408 GCA_031381955.1 Burkholderiales bacterium | reverse complement strand
TGCCGGTGTCCAGCCAGGCATAGCCTCGGCCCATGATCTCGACATCGAGCTGGCGCTGCGCCAGGTAGCGCGCGTTGACCTCGGTGATCTCAAGTTCACCGCGCGGCGAAGGCTTGATCTGCGCAGCGATGTCGCACACCTACTGGTTCTCGCTGGGCGAGCAGGCGGTGCAAAGCCGCTGGGAGAAGCGCTTCATCGAAATTCGACTTGGCTTGACTGGACAAGTGCCGGATGGGCTGCTCGTTCGCGTGTCGTCGATAGACCCAGATGCCACCCGTGCCTACAAGGCGCACGAGGCCTTTGTGGATGCCCTGCTGGCCGCGGCCAAGCCCGCTGACCGCCGCAAGCTGGCTGGCGTGTGAAGCCAGTCGAGCCGCAAACAGTCCTCAAGTGCGAATAATTAAGGGTCTTTGGCTGTGCGAATCTTGTTGGTAAGTGAAGTCTCCAGTTTCATGCCTGGGGGTGTGCCGGCGGAGACCCGCGCGCTGGCGCAAGGCCTGCTGGATAGAGGCGTGGCCGTCGGCCTGCTGGCTGACGCGCCCATCCAGGTTGAAGGAGTCACGCACTTCGAGTTGGGAATCGGCGCCGTGTCGGACTACCCTGTTCGATTGGCCAGCGCTATCGGCAGCTTCAAACCGGACGTGACGCATGTCATAGCCATGGGCAGCCGCGGTCTGAGCCGAATGCTTCCCGCCTTGCGTGCCCGACCTTGGTTGTTGACCGCACACAGCATTTCACCGAGCGAGAAGAAATTTCAAGGCCTGCACGCCTGCGACTTGGCGCACTACGGGGCACGCGCACTGCGCTACTTGCCCCACACGCTGTCCTGGCATGCTCTGTTCCGGCTCGGTCAGATTGGCTGCACGATCGTTCACAGCGAGCAGGTGTACAGCGCCGCAAGAAGTTGCGGCGCGCCAGGCTCGGCACTCGAACTCATCGCGCTGGGCGCTGAAGTGTGCGGCGCGCCGACGACCGCAGATCGCCCGGTCAAACCCGATGCGCCACGCATCCTCACCGTGGCCGGCATGGCCCACACCAAGGGCCTGCATGACGCACTTGACGCCGTTGCCGCCCTGCGCCGGGAATTTCCAGGCCTGCGCTACGACATGGTGGGCGAAGTGCGCGACGCCAGCTATCTGCGCTATTTGCAAGCGCGCATCGGCAGCCTCGACCTGGCCGGTCACGTCCACATGCACCACGGGGCCAGCGAAGCCTTGAAGGGCGAATTGACGCAAAAGGCCGACCTGTACATACAACCGTCCCATGAAGAAGGCTTCTGCCTGGCTTTCATCGAAGGCGCCCACGGCGTGCCGCGCCTGGTGGGCACGGACACCGGTGCGATTGCGGCCATTTGCGCAGACGACGCGTTCTCGGCTTGTGTGCCTGCGCGCCAGGCGGGGTTGTTGGCTGAAGCCATGACGCGGTTGTTGCGTCAACACCCGTCGCAGGAGCAGCTCGATGCCCGCCGCCAAAGGCTGCTCACCCGGTTCTCGTGGATGCGATATCTCGACGAGCATGAGCGCGTGTATCAGCGTCTGGCGGCATGAACCGGCCGGCCGATGAGCAGCGCGCTTCGGCGCAAGCGCCAGCGCGCCAGCACGTGGCCTACCTGGTCAATCAATATCCCAAGGTCAGCCACAGCTTCATTCGCCGCGAGATCCAGGCGCTGGAGCGCCTGGGCCTGACGGTTCACCGCTTTTCTCAGCGCGGCTGGAATGATGCGTTGGTCGACCCCGAAGACATCAGCGAGCAAGCGCGCACCCGCTACATCCTCAAGGCCGGGCCGCTGCGCATATTCGCGGCCACTTGCGCCGCCCTGTTGGCGGCGCCGCAGCGGTTCGCCAAGGCGCTTGGCCAAGCCTGGCGCCTGAGTCGCCAGGCTGATCGGGCGCCGATCTTTCACCTGATCTATCTGGCCGAAGCCTGCTGGCTTTGCGCCGAACTCAAGCGGCGCGAGGTGCCGCACCTGCATGCTCACTTCGGCACGAACTCAGCGCAGATCGCCATGCTGGCGCACACCCTGGGTGGGCCGGCCTTCAGTTTCACGGTGCATGGCCCGGAAGAGTTCGACAAGCCCTTGATGCTGCATCTGGGCGAGAAGATCCGCCACAGCGCCTTTGTCGTGGCGATCAGCTCATTTGGGCGCAGCCAACTCTACCGCTGGGTGGATGTCGCCCAGTGGCCCAAGGTGCACACCGTTCACTGCGGCCTTGATGAGTCGTTTCACGCCGGAGCGTCGGCACAGCCCTGCCTGGCGCAGCGCCTGGTTTGCGTTGGGCGGCTGTGCGAACAAAAGGGGCAGATGTTGCTGCTGCAAGCCATGCGGCTGCTGCGCGAGCGCGGACTGATCTTCGAGCTCGTGTTGGCTGGCGACGGAGAAATGCGCGCTGCCTTGGAAGCACAAATTGAACAGCTCGGCCTGGCAAAACAGGTGCGCATCACCGGTTGGGTCAGCAGCGCGCAGGTGCGCGACGAGCTGTTGAGTGCGCGCGCCATGGTGTTGCCCAGCTTCGGCGAGGGCCTGCCGGTCGTGATCATGGAAGCCATGGCCCTGTGCCGTCCCGTGCTGACCACTTACGTCGCGGGCATCCCGGAACTGGTGGTCGACCGGCACACCGGTTGGCTCTTTCCCGCGGGCGACGTCCAGGCCCTGGCCGACGCCATGGCCGCGTGCCTGGGTGCCACGCCGCAGGTGCTGCAAGACATGGGGCAGGCTGCGCGCACCCGCGTGCTCGCACGGCACGACGCCAACACCGAAGCGCGCAAATTGGCCACTCTGTTTGAAGCGGCGGCCCACGCGCCGCTGGTGCACCCATGACGCAGCTGGCAGTCCTGTTCATCGCCTTGCCGGCCCTGTCCCTGGCGCTGCTGATGTTGTTGCCGGCCAGCGTACTGGCCTGTCAGGCACTCGGTTACTTCTTTGGCCAAGACAGCCCGCCGCCCGCGCCAAACAACCCTGATGGCGCCAAGTCGCCGCGCTTGGCCGTGCTGATGCCCGCGCACAACGAGGCCGCCGGCATCGGCGCCGTGATCGCCGCGCTGCGGCCTGAACTGGGCGCACGCGACAGGTTGCTCGTGGTGGCCGACAACTGCACTGACGACACAGCGCTCGTCGCGCGGCAAGCCGGCGCCGAGGTCACCGCGCGCAACGACGCCGAGCGCCGTGGCAAAGGGTATGCGCTGGATTGGGGCGTGCGCGCACTCGCCGCCGACCCACCCGATGTGGTTGTGATCATCGATGCCGACTGCGTGCTCGAACCTGGCTCGCTGCAGCGCCTGGCGGCGGCCTGCGCGCTGTCGGCGTGGCCGACACAGGCCACCTACTTGATGGATCTGCCGGCCTGCCCAAGCTTGAAACACCGCATTGCGGCGTTCGCCTGGATGCTCAAGAACCACTTTCGCGCGCTGGGCTTCCACCGTCTGGGCTTGCCGTGCCAGCTCATGGGCACCGGCATGGCCTTGCCATGGCCGTTGATTCGCAGCGTGCCCCTGGCCAGCGGCAACACCGTGGAAGACGTACAACTGGGCATTGACCTGGCCTTGGCCGGGCAGGCGCCGCAGTATTGCCCTCAAGCCGTGGTGCGCAGCTGGTTTGCCGCCAGCGATGTGGCCACCGACACGCAACGCACGCGCTGGGAACAGGGCCACCTCATGACCCTGGCCACGCAGCTGCCCCGGTTGGTTCGGGCGATGGTCGCGCAACGCCGCTGGCAACTTGGCGCCATCGCTTGGGACCTGTGCGTGCCGCCAGTGTCGTTCCTGCTGCTGGCCCAGTTTGCCGTGCTCGCAGCCAATGTCCTGGCCTGGTGGCTCACCGGCCAGGCGCTGGGGCTGGGGCTCGCCCTGCTGGGCAGTGGCGTGGTGGCTGCGGTGGTGGCTGCGGCCTGGGTTGCCCTGGGTCACCGTGTCATTTCGTTGCGCCAACTGCTGGGCGTTCCGGCCTATGTTCTGGGCAAGCTGCCGATGTACTTCAAGTTGCTGGCGGGGCGGCAGCAGCGCGAATGGGTGCGCACAGAGCGCGACAACGGCGGCAAACCGTGACTGAGCCAGGCGCCGTGCCCGCCCCGCGCGTCATCATCGTGGCCGATGCGGCGTCGGCGCGGTTTGGCGGTGAAGCCATCCTGCCCTTGCATTACTACCGCATCTTGCGCCGCCGCGGCCTGGCCGTGTGGCTGGTGGTGCATGAACGCACCCGGGCCGAACTGAGCGAGCTGTTCGGTACTGACGACCACATCCACTACGTGCCCGACACGCGCGCGCACTTGCTGGCGTGGCGGCTCGGCCAGCACCTGCCGGCGAAGGTCTCGTACTTGACCACGGGCATGGCGCTGCGGCTGCTGACCCAACATGCGCAAAAGCGCGTGCTACGCCAACTCGTCAGCCAGCATGGCGCCAACCTGATCCATCAACCCACGCCGGTGTCGCCGAAAGAGCCGTCGCTGATGCGCCGCCTGGGTGCCCCGGTGATCTTTGGGCCGATGAATGGCGGCATGGAATATCCGCCGGCGTTTCGCGCCTTGGAAAACCGCTTTGAGCGCGCCAGCGTGGTCGCCGGCCGCGCCGTGTCTGGGCTGGTCAACCGCCTGCTGCCCGGCAAGCACGATGCGGCGCTGCTCATGGTGGCGAACCAGCGCACCCGCGCCGCCCTGCCCCCGGGCCTGCGCGCGCCGGTGATGGAGTTCGTTGAAAACGGCGTCGACTTGTCAAACTGGGGGCCCGCTGAAGCGGTTTCGTCAGCGCCGCCCGCGCACACGCGCTATGTGTTCCTGGGGCGCCTGGTGAAATTGAAGGCGGTTGACCTGCTCCTGCGCGCCTTTGCCCAGGCCAGCCAGCGTGAACCCATGTCGCTGCAGGTGGTGGGCGACGGCGACGAGCGCGCCGCGCTGGAAGCGCTGGCGCGGCAGCTTGGTGTGTGGGGTGACCAAGCCGCGGCACCCGGGCGGGTCTACTTTGCCGGCTGGCAATCACAGGCGGCGTGCGGCGCCATCTTGCGCAACTCAGAGTCGCTGGTGCTGCCCAGCATGGTGGAGTGCGGCGGCGCCGTGGTGCTGGAGGCCATGGCCTGCGGCTTGCCCGTGATCGCCACGCGCTGGGGCGGCCCGGCTGACTACCTGGACGACCAATGCGGCATCTTGATCGACCCAGACTCGCCCGCCTCGTTCACCAGCAACCTGGCCCTGGCCCTGGCAGAACTGGGCCGCAACGCGCCGCGCCGCCGAGCGATGGGCGAGGCAGGCCGGGCCAAGATCGCTGCCGAGTTCGACTGGGAAGTCAAAGTCGACCGCATGCTGAGCGTCTACCAGCAAGTGCTCGCGCGGCCCGCCGCGCCTTGACCTGCCGCGCGATGGCGGCTACTTGTGCTCGATGATCGAGAAGTGGCCACGCCGCCGGGAAATTTGATATTTCAAGAATCCCAAGGCATTGGGCCATCTCCCAACGACCGTGAAAAATGAATACAAGAAACTGTCGTTCCAGCCCTCACCGTTTTTTTTCTTGTACCAGGCAATCCTGGCGAACAAATAGCCATAGGCCAACGCGAGCCCGGCCAGTGACAGGCCGCTCGTGGGCCACGCCAATAACAGGGCAACGCCAGGCAAGGCCAGACCCCAAAAGCCAATGCTGCGCCGCTGCTTGGCACCGTCGCGCGCCGCCGTGTGCCCATTGGCAGCGTAACGCTGGCCAACGGCATGCCCGGCACGAACCGAACGCTGCCACCACTGGCTGAATCGATGCATGTCGGCGTCGTGCGTGGCCATGGCTGCGGCCAGGCGCATGATCTTGAACCCGGCCAAGCCGACGCGCACACCGAATTCGGAATCCTCGCCAGCAATGATCGAGTTATTGAAACCATTCAGCTGCGTGAAAACCTTCGGCCGCACAGCCATGATGCCGCCGATTTCTCCCCATTGGGTCAACTCGCCAGCCGGCCCTTTCCATTCGAGCGCGCAAAGCCGGTTGTAAATCGATTGCTCTGGATAACGCTCGGCCAATTGGCCGACGACGATGCCATATTGCTCATTGCCTGCCAGAGCGGCGCGGGCGGTGGCCAGCCAATCGGCGTCGAGCACGCAATCACCGTCGAGAAACTGAACCAGCACCAATCCAGGGTATCGCACCATAAGCCAGGCAAACCCTTCATTGCGCGCGCGTGCGGCGGAAAACGGGGTTGCGGGGTCGAGCCGGAGCACTGCAACGGCCATCGATTCGGCCAGTTCGGCGCTGCCGTCGCTGGAGCCGGAGTCCACATACACCACGCGCGCCGTGGCAGCGTCAATGCCGGCCAGGGCTGCGGCCAGGCGCGGCCGCTCGTTGCGGCCAATCACCACCACCCCCGACGTTGGCCCGGTTGGCCCGGTATTGGTCATCGCTTGCTAGCGCGGTCAGCGCAAATAGTGTTTGATCGCCGGCACGATGGCTTTGTCGATCAAGCCCTCACGCGTGCCAACGGGCGCCCAGCCCAACACCTCGCGCGTGCGTGAGTTGTCGTAGCGTGCGCCGTGGCGGCGGCAGGCCCAGTCGTGATAGCTGGGCCGCTTGCGGTTGGGGTGGCGTATCGCGTTCTTCACGAGTTCCTTGGCCACGTCGATGGCAAAGAAACGCCACAGCGCCGTGGGCGCCGCGCGCAGCCGGGTCTGGCTGTGTTGCGACACCGTGTCCACATAGTCGCGGGCGCTGAGCAAAGGCGCGTCGGTGAGCAAGAAGGCCTGACCCTCGATGCCGGGCTTGTCGAGCCCCAGCACCAACGCATCGGCCACATCGTCCACCCAGACCAGCGGCAGTTTGTTCAGCCCATCTCCCCAAAGCTGCACCCGAGTGTCGGAATGGAACATGCCCACGCCCCAATGAGCCGGCGGGCAACCCACACCGATGACCACGCCAGGGCGAAAGATCACCAGCGGCAAACCGCGCTTGCGATGCAACTCCATCAACAACGCTTCGCACGCTGCCTTGGAGCGGGCGTACAAATTTCGCGCCTGAATGGCGGGGTCCAACGGCGTGCTGCCGTCGATGACCGTCGCCGTGTCGGCCGACGCATACGAATCGATGGTGCCGGTGTAAATGAAGCGGCGCACACCGGCTTGCAGCGCGGCTTCGGCCAGCACTTGAGTCGGCTTGACATCGTTGTCGAGATAGTCCTGCCAGCGCTGGCCCACCGCTTTGGCCAGGTGATAGACCACCTCGATGCCTTGCATCGCGCGCAGCACCGCATCGCGGTCGTCGAGCGCGCCTTCCGCCACTTCAACCGCAACGCCCTCCAACTCGTAGTGCGCCGCCGCGCGGCTGCGCGACAGCACGCGCACCGCATGCCCCTTGGCCAGCAGGGCCTGAACCAAGCGCTTGCCGATGAACCCGGTGCCACCAACGACCAGCACCGTGGCCGCGCGTGGACCCAGTTGCGGCCGTGCCGGCAGCGGCCGCGCAACCGAAGACACTCCAGCGCTGGCGGCAATGCGCTCGCAGGTGCGGATGACCTCGACGCCGAAGCGCCCATCCAACCGCGAATCGAGTTCCCCGGGCAGGCCGCGGTAGAAGGCGGCCACGCTGCGCGCGATGCTGTCCAGGAAGGGGTTGCTGTGCGGGTCTTTTCGAAAGTTTGCAACCAGCTGGCTGGTGAAGTTGGCCCACGCCTGCTCGCGCAGCGACGATGCACCATTGCGGCCCGCCGCCAGCCCATCGAACAAGGTGCTGTTGCTGCTGGCCTCGTCGCGCAGGTACACGTCACGGTCGAAATCAAGGTGGGCATTGGCCGCATGGCCACGCACGCGAACGCTGCGGTCGGCCTGGCCCGGCGCGACAGAAAGCTCCAGGCTGACTGCGGTTTGATCGCGCCGGCCCGTCACGCTCCAGTGGCGAAACACGCGTTGGCCGCCAGGCAGGTCGATCGGCAACGACGCCTCTGCGCGCAAGGTGTCCAACGGGCCAACGAGGTCGATCAGAAATGCAATCAGATGCGGGCCGAGTTCGAACAACAGATTCGATTCGGCACGCAGCATCCAGTTGTTGTAAGGCCCGAACTGAATCAGCCCCAGCGCATACAACCAGCGCAACGACACATGGTCAACCATGCCGATCGTGCCGTCTTTGACCTGCGCCCGCAGCGACTCGTAGCCGGGCAGGAACAAAAAGTTGTGGTTCACCGCGAGCTTGACCTTGCGCTGCGCTGCCAGCTCCACCAGTTGCGCGCATTGCGCCGAGTCCAGCCCCATGGGCTTCTCGACGAAGGCATGCACGCCGGCTTCAAGGATCTGCCGCGTGACGTCGACGTGTAACTGCGGCGGCACCAGCACATGCACCGCGTCAACGCCGGCCTTCAGCATCATGTCCAGTGACGTGAAGACACCAGGTATGCCGTAGCTCGCCGCGGCGGCCTGGGCGCGCGCGCCGGAGACGTCACACACAGCGGTGATCGCCACCGCATCGATTTCCTGCAAGGCCTTGGCATGCGCCTGCAAGATGTAGCCCGCACCAAGCAGGCCGACTTTGTATTTTGTGGGGGTCATGGAGAGGTGTCGGCTGGATCGAGGGGTTTGGGTCACACTGTGCCGAGATGCAGATTCATTGCGACCTGATGTTTCTCAGCTCGCCGCGCAGCACAGCGCGCAGGTCGCCGGACAACATGTCCCATAGAAAGCGGCGCGGCGAGCGGTCGTCGCGGGTGGCTGCGCCCAAGCGCAAGCACTTGCGCAGCAGGTAAGTCGTGCGGCCGGCCAAATGCATCAAATCGGCCAGGATCAGCCGGGGCACGCCGTAGGCCTTGGCAAAAAAGCGCCGGCGCGAGGCGTACCAATATGCCGGGCGGCGCTTGCGGATGTCTTGAATGCCGGTGGACGCGCCTTCAAGGTGCATCACGGACACGGCCGGCTCGTACCAGACCGACCAGCCGGCAGCGGCGGCGCGACGGCAGAAATCGACCTCTTCAAAATACAGGAAGTAGCGCTCGTCAAGCAGGCCTATTTGCGCGAAGACCTGGCTGCGAACCATCATGCATGCGCCGGTCACCCAGTCACAGGCGTGGGCCACGGGCTGCGGCGGCGGCGAAATGCGTCGCTGCGGAAACATCTTGGTCAACAGGCCCAGGCGCGCGCTTTCAAGAAATTCACCCATCGGTGTGGGCATGCCGTGCGCAGAAGTCTCCACCGCCCCGTGGGCACTTTCGACGCGCACGCCGGCAATGCCCGCCTTCGGGTGCCGCGCCATGAAGTCGTGCAGACCCCGCAGCAAGCCGGGCCGAACGATCGTGTCCGGGTTCAGCATCAGCACAAACTCGGGCGTGGCGCCAAGCTGGCGGATGTGTGCAATGCAGGCGTTGTTGCCGTATGAAAAGCCACCGTTTCGTGGCTGCGGCAAAACGTCGACCCAGCTCGACCAACCGCGTTCCAGCACCGCTTGCGCAATGCGAACGGCTGAACCGTCCTGCGAGTCGTTGTCGGCCACGATGACCTTGCCGCCACCCAGATGCGGCACTTCGGCCAGCAACGACTCCAAACACGCGATCGTCAGATCGGCGGTTCGATAGTTGACGATCGCCACAAACGTGCGGGTCATCGGCGGCCGCAACACGTTGTGCCTACGACGGGCTCAATTCATCGATGAGCGCCTTGGTCTGGCGGATGTTGCCACCACCCGAGGCGCCAAAAACGATGGACTCAATGCCGCCTTGTTCGCACACATAGGCAATGGCTTCGCGCGGTGAAATCGCGCCTGAAGCCAGCACCGACATGGCAATGGGCCGGAAGCGCCCTGATGCCACCAGCCGCTCATATTCAGGCAAGCCGCCGCACATGCGAAAGCCGATCTTGTTGACGTTGGCGCAGATCACCGGGTTTTCAATGCCGAGCTTTTCCAGCACCGGCAACAGCCGCGGCACGTTCATCGTGATGTAGCCGGGCTCGGCGCCATAGGCCTGCCGCACATGGTCGTGGAAGGTGCGCAGCAACTGGTTCAGGCCCAGGCCCAGCAGCAGATCGGTGATCACGTTCTGCACAAAGATGACCGGCGTCTTCAGGCCGTGGAACATCTTCATCTCGGCATCAATCAGCAGCCGCAGGATGGTGTCGATGTCCTTGTTCGCCAAGGCCAGGCCGCCCTTGACCATGGCACCCATGGCACCGTCTTGCGGCAGGAACAGGCGCAGCGCTTCGATCATGCCGTGCTCAGTCACCGCATTGGCGTACTTGTGGGCGTACGGCATGCACGGGTAGAACTGGTAGTTGGGGTAGCGCTCGGGGTGGGCGCGGAAGTGATCGCATATTTCAGCCACGCGGTCGTGCGTGGTGCACATGAAGGTGCGAATGCCCGCGGCATAGGCCAGGTCGAGCACCTCGATCATGGCGGACACATTTTGAAAGCGCATGCTCTGCGAGCGCGCCTTCTCTTCTGACATGTGATTGACGCCGAAAAACTGGTTGTCGCCAAACAGCACGCGGTCCATGGGATTGCTGGGTTTCATCAGGAAGGCGCCGCTTTCAGCCGAAGATTTTTTGCCAGAGCTTGCGCGGCTGCTGCGCCGCCACGCCCGCACTCACTGCGCCTGCAGGCTGTTCGCCGGTGAACATGGCCACCACGCGGTCGGTTTGCAAGGCGCTGCGAAAGGTGTTCTCGCCGTCCAGACGGCGCGTCTCGATGCTCTTGACGAAGTAGTCGATCTGCGCCGAATACTCCTCACCGCGAAGGTAGAACCAAACATCCTCGGTCAGGTCGGTGGTGTAGCGCACGGTCCAGTGCTTGCCGGTATCCGGCAGTGCGGCGTGTGGCTCGCGCAGGAAGATCTGGCACTCCTGGCGGTCGGCCACCAACTTGCCGTTGGTGCCCCACAGCGAGATCTTGGTCGACATCTTGCGGTGGCTCTCGTCACTCCAGTTCACGCACAGTTGGCCCGACATGCCGCTGGCGTAATTCAAGGTGCCGTAGACCTCGTCATCGACACCCCGCGAGAAGACGCCATGACGCACCACACCCGACACCGAGTCGGGCACGCCGGCAACGAAGTTCACCAGATCCAGCGCATGGCAGGCGTAGTCGTACAACGCGCCGCCGCCCTCAGACTTTTCGGAGCGCCAGGTGCCGCCCTTGGGCCGCAGCACCACGGGGCCATAGGCTTCGGCGCGCACGTGGTGCAAGGTGCCCAACGCGCCCGAACGGGCAATGCGTGCGGCTTCCTTGAAGGCGCCGACAAACCGGTAGTGGTAGCCCACCTGCGTGACCAGGCCCCGGCTTTGCGCCAGTGCCACCAAGCGCTCGCCGTCGGCAACATCCAGCACAAAGGGCTTTTCGCAGAACACGTGCAGGCCGCGTTGCAAGGCCTTTTCGACCATGCCGGCGTGCATTTTCGAAGGCGTGGCCACGAGCAACGCATCAAGCTGCTCGCGCTCGAGCATGCGGTCGAAATCTTCGTAGCAGTTCAGCCCTGTGTGCTTGCTCAACACGTCATTCAGATAGGTCATCGAGTCGCACCCGGCCACCAATTGCACCTGCGGGTGGGCGCGCACGATGGCCAAGTGGGACAAGCCCATCTTGCCCAGGCCGACCATTGCCATTCGTACCGTCACCTTGGTGTCCTTCCCTGTGGAATTGCGCGCTCAGATCAACCCGGTATCCTAAAGCAAGGCCACTGGTTCGACCCGCCAAATAAGGGCACCTGATCACGGCATTCCCGCAAACTGCACTGCACGCGAATCGACACGATGCAGTCCTGTACAAGCGGCCCGTTAGGATGGCCGAACAGCGCAAACCAGATTTCAGACCCAACGTGACGATGAACAACAGATTGGCCAGGCCGGTGCGCCTGGTGGTAGGGTCCTCCGCCGGCGGGCATACCAATGAACTGCTGATCTTGCTGGCCGCCGCGCAGGGCCGATGGCCGATTGAGCCAGTGGCTTATGTCACGACCATGCACATCGCAGCCAGTGGCTTTGCCCGCTACGGCAAGCCGGTTCGAGTGATCGGCGAAGCTGATCGGCGCAAACCTCTGCAAGCGCTGGTCGTGCTCTGGCTCAGCTTGCGCTGGGTGTTGCGTGACCGGCCTACTGTGGTGGTGACCACCGGGTCCATGCCGTTGGCGGTGTACTGCATCTGGGCCAAATTGCTGCTGCGTTCGCGTGTGCTGTGGATCGACAGCGTGGCGCAGGTTGATGAGTTGTCCATGAGCGGTCGCATCATGCGCCGCGTTGCCGATCAGTGCTTGGCGCAATGGCCCGAAGTGGCGGCCAAGTACGCTGATGTGCAGTACGCCGGGGAGGTGATGTGATCCTCGTCACCGTGGGCAGCATGTTTCCGTTTGACCGGCTCGTCATGGCCGCTGATGCTCTGGCCGTAAAGCTGGGCCCACAGACGCCCTTCTTCGCGCAAATTGGCGACGGCCGCTACGAACCGCGTCACATGCCGTTCTTGCGCTTCGTGCCGCGCGAGGATTTCGCCGGCCTCATGCACAAAGCGGAGATGGTGATTTCGCATGCCGGCATCGGCACCATTGCCGAAACCTTGAACTTCGGCAAGCCCTTGCTGGTGCTGCCGCGGCGCCACGCGCTGGGTGAACATGTCAACGACCATCAGGTGGCCACGGCTGCGCGCTTTGGGGAACTGGGCCACTTGCTCGTGGCCACGACTGAATCTGACATCGAAGCCCAGTTGTCCGCGCTGCGCCACTTCGTGCCCAAGCGCAGGGTCGCTGACACCCAACGGCTGGCACAGCATGTCGGCCATTGGCTCGCCGGTGTAGCCGGCGGTTAAACCGCATGAGCGTGCCGGCGCAGGCCTGCGCGCGTGGCATCCCGACGCGCGAACTCAACGCCCGGCCTGGCGCCGTTGGGCCGCAGGCGCATCGTCATCCAGTGCGCGCATGAAGGCCAAGAGTTGTTGCCGTTCGGTCGCACTGAGCAGGACTTCTCCGGTCTTGCCGAGCAGTTCCCGGTTCAGTGCCGCTTCCAGCGTGGCGGCGCTGCCGTCATGAAAATACGGTGCCGTGCGGGCAACGTTTCGCAGTGAGGGCGTCTTGAATCCCCCGGCATCTTCCACCACCCCGGTGACCATGAAGCGCCCCAGCGCGCTGGCCTCAGCCGGGTTGGCCTTGGCCATGTCCGCTCGAGTCTGCCCGGCGGCCAAGCGGCCGCGCACAGCGTTCTGCATCGGATAGACATGGTTGCCGTGAGCATGAAACTGTTGGTCGCTGAGTTGCACCCGGCCCGTGCCCGCGTCGTCGGCCAGCGCATGGCAGGCTGAGCACTGCGCGCGCCCTCGGAACAGCGCCAGTCCTGCCTGCGCATCGGCGCTCAGCGCGTTCTTGTCACCCTTGAGCACGAACCGGTCGATTGCGCTCTCAGGGCTGACCAAGCTGCGCACATGCGCCGCCAGCGCCGCGGCCACGGTGTCGGCCCGAATGGCGGGAGCACCAGCCTGCGCATAGGCGCGAGTGAAGGCGTCGCGGTAGGTCGGTTCAGCGCGCAGCTTGTTCAGCAAGTCTTCGATGCGGGCGAAGCCATGCTCGTCCGGATTGGTCAACGGCTCCAACACCTGGCGCTCGAGTGTCGGCGCGCGGCCGTCCCAAAAGAAGGCGTGGTGGTGGCCCACGTTGAGCAGGCTCGGGGCGTTGCGCAAGCCTTTTCGCCCTTCGATGCCCAGCGCCACCGCGAGCCCATCAGAGAACGCCTTGTCCG
Organism: Burkholderiales bacterium; assembly: GCA_031381955.1. Taxonomy (GTDB): domain Bacteria; phylum Pseudomonadota; class Gammaproteobacteria; order Burkholderiales; family Burkholderiaceae_C; genus Rubrivivax. The sequence continues at coordinate 756 of JANMYI010000246.1, read as the reverse complement.
CCTGATGGCAACTGGCACAGCTGATCTTGCCATTGACGCTCAACTTCGGGTCGGCGAAGAGTTGGGCACCCAGTCTGACCTGGGCCGCGGTGTCCAGACGGCCGGCTTTCTCGCCCGCACCCGCAAATACCGGAGCGCCCCCCAACAATTCAATGCAAACGACGAAAAGCGCTAACCGCAGGTTAGGTGCGAGTTTCTGCCTTGGCTGCCGGCGAGTACTTGTTTGATTCATCATTTGACGCGATAACGGCGACATATTTTTTGCAATATGCCATGCCCGACATTGTCTGACATCGGCTGGTTGGTCTATCTTCTTCAACCTTGTACAGCAAGAGAAGACTTGAATAGCGGGATGGAAGCGGTCAACTGCCAACATCCCGTTACACGTTCGCTCCCAATCTCACCATTGCGAGGTGAGCACGAAACTAAGCGGCACCGATAAGCCAGGAGAATCCGAAGCTGGTCGCCCGCCAGTGCCGGGCCACCGGTTACCGCGCTGTCGAATGCCCAGAATTACCAGGCAACAGGCATCAACGTAACTCCTTGTCAGGCATCCGGGCCCCAGTGACGTGCTAGCGATTTGCTGTATCCGACCCGGATTCGCCAGCTGACAACCGTGTATTTTCAAGGATCATGATGACGACAAGCACGTCCACACCTGTCCGCACCCTGGCTGCCATCGCAGCCAGTTCTCTGCTGCTCGGCGCTTGCGGGGGAAGTGCGAGCGATGAAGCCCCAGCGCCAACCGAGGCTCGC
>JANMYI010000242.1:0-3371 GCA_031381955.1 Burkholderiales bacterium | reverse complement strand
TGCCGGTGTCCAGCCAGGCATAGCCTCGGCCCATGATCTCGACATCGAGCTGGCGCTGCGCCAGGTAGCGCGCGTTGACCTCGGTGATCTCAAGTTCACCGCGCGGCGAAGGCTTGATCTGCGCAGCGATGTCGCACACCTGCTGGTCGTAGAAGTACAGCCCCGTCACCGCATAGTGGCTCTTCGGCTGGCTCGGCTTTTCTTCGATGCTCAAGGCACGCTGTTGTGCATCGAACTCCACCACGCCGTAACGCTCGGGGTCATGAACGTGGTACGCGAAGACCGTCGCCCCTTGCGCCTTGGTCTGGGCACGCCTGAGCATGGGTTGCAGGTCGTGGCCGTGGAAAATGTTGTCGCCCAACACCAGCGCGCTGGGTTGGCCACCGACGAAGCTGCGCCCAAGGATGAAGGCCTGGGCCAGGCCATCGGGGCTGGGTTGGACGCAGTAGCTCAGGTTCAGCCCCCAGGCGCTGCCGTCGCCCAACAGGGCGGCAAAGCGGGGGGTGTCTTGCGGGGTGCTGATGACCAGGATGTCGCGTATCCCGGCCAGCATCAAGGTGCTCAGCGGGTAGTAGACCATGGGCTTGTCATACACCGGCAAGAGTTGCTTGCTGACTGCCAGCGTTGCCGGGTGCAAGCGGGTGCCTGAGCCACCGGCCAGGATGATGCCCTTGCGATGCATGCTCAATGAAACTCCTTGATTGAATCAGCGGCCCAACACCTCGGCCAGCATGCGGTCCACACCACTTGTCCAGACAGGCAGTTCGAGCCCAAAGGCTTGACGCAATTTGCCCGTGTCGAGCCGCGAATTCAGCGGCCGCCGCGCCGGCGTGGGGTAGCTGGTGGTGGGCACCGCTTTGATGGCACCAGGCTCGGCCTTGATCGCCACGCCGCGTTGGCGCGCCCACTCAATGACATGGCAAGCATAGCCGTGCCAGCTCACCTCGCCGGCGGCTGCGGCGTGGTAAGTGCCGGCCAGTTCGGGCCGGCCTTGACAAGCGCGCAAAGCATGCGCGGTGATGTCGGCCAGCAGATCGGCGCCAGTGGGGGCACCGATCTGGTCATTGATGACGCTGATCTGGTCGCGCTCGGCGGCCAGCTTGAGCATCGTGCGCGCGAAGTTGCCGCCGCGTGCGGCGTAGACCCAACTGGTGCGCAAGATCAGGTGCAGGCAGCCACTGTTGCGGATGAACTCCTCGCCTTCGAGCTTGGTACGCCCATACACGCTAAGTGGCCCGGTGGCCTCGCCTTCGTTGCGTGCATGCTGACCGCTGCCGTCGAAGACATAGTCGGTGCTGTAGTGCACCAGCCAGGCGCCGGTTTGTCGTGCCTGGCGGGCCAACACCTGCACCGCCAGGGCATTGAGGGTGCGGGCCAGTTCGGGCTCGCTCTCGCACTTGTCCACCGCCGTGTGGGCGGCGGCATTCACGATCACCTGCGGCTGGTGCTGCGCCACCAGCCGGCCCAGGCCGTCAAGGTCGGTGAAATCCGCCGCCTGCGGCGTGTTGAAATCCAGCGCCGTCAGCGGTCCGAGTGGCGCCAAGGCACGCTGCAACTCCCAGCCGACCTGCCCACCGCAACCCAGCAGCAGGATGTTCATGGGGCGGGTTGCCCGCCGTACTGGGCCTGCACCCAATCGCGATAGGCGCCACTTTGCACGGCGCTGACCCATTGCGGGTTGTCCAAGTACCACTGCACCGTTTTTCGAATGCCGGTGTCGAACGTTTCGGCCGGCCGCCAGCCCAGCTCATGCGCGATCTTGGTGGCATCGATGGCATAGCGCCGGTCATGGCCGGGGCGATCCGTCACGTAGCTGATGAGGCGCTGGTAGCTGCCTGCCGAACTCGGCCGCAGGGTGTCGAGCAAGGTGCAGATGGTGAAAACGATCTCGCGGTTGGTCTTCTCGTTGTGGCCGCCAATGTTGTAGACCTCACCCACGCGGCCGCGCGCCAGCACGGTGCGGATGGCCGAACAGTGGTCGCGCACGTAGAGCCAGTCACGCACGTTCAAGCCGTCGCCATAGATCGGCAGGGGCTTGCCAGCCAAGGCGTTGACGATCATCAGCGGGATCAGTTTTTCGGGAAAGTGAAACGGCCCGTAGTTGTTCGAGCAGTTGGTGGTAAGCACCGGCAGCCCATAGGTGTGGTGCCAGGCCCGTACCAAGTGGTCGCTGGCGGCCTTGCTGGCCGAATACGGGCTGTTGGGTTCGTAGGGGTGGGTTTCGGTGAAGGCCGGGTCATCGGCACCCAGGCTGCCGTAGACCTCGTCGGTGCTCACATGGTGGAAGCGAAATTCACTGCGCGCGCTGCCCTGCAGTGCGGCCCAGTGGGTGCGCGTCGCCTCAAGCAAGGTGAAGGTGCCCTCCACGTTCGTGCGCATGAAGGCGCCCGGGCCATGGATGCTGCGGTCGACATGGCTTTCGGCAGCGAAGTGCAGCACCGCACGTGGCTGGTGTTCGCTCATCAGCCGATCCAGCAGCGGCCGGTCGCAGATGTCGCCCTTCACGAAGCGGTGCCGCGCATCGGCGCTCAAGCTGGCCAGGTTGGCCAGGTTGCCGGCGTAGGTCAGTGCGTCGAGGTTGACGTCCGGCTCGTCGGTCTGGGCCAGCCAGTCGAGCACGAAATTGCTGCCAATGAAGCCGGCGCCGCCGGTGACGAGGAGGGTCATGCGGAATCGTAGGCTTGAGGTTGTGTGGCGTTTGTCGCAAGCAGCAGGGCGTTGGCACCGCATTCCCGGCGATCAGATGAGTGCTGAGGATAATCGCCCGGCCGGGTGAACCACGTCTCGTGCCCGAGGTGCTGGCCCGGCCGGGCCGCGGGCACGACTTGCAAGGAAGACTCCATTGAAAATTCTCGTCACCGGCGCCGCCGGGTTCATCGGCATGCATGTCGCGCAGCGCCTGCTTGCCCGCGGCGACACCTTGGTCGGCCTGGACAACCTCAACGACTACTACGACCCCCAGCTCAAGCGCGACCGCCTGGCACGCCTGACGCCGCACCCGGGCTTTCAGTTCGTACAAATCGATGTGGCCAACCGTCCCGGCATGGCCGAACTCTTTGCGCGCGAGCGTTTCGAGCGCGTGGTGCACCTGGCCGCCCAGGCCGGCGTGCGCTATTCGCTGGAGAACCCGCATGCCTACATCGACAGCAACATCGTGGGCTTCACCAATGTGCTGGAAGGTTGCCGCCACCAGCAGGTGCAGCATTTGGTCTATGCCTCCAGCTCCAGTGTCTATGGTGGCCACACGGCGATGCCCTTTTCGGAGCATCACAACGTTGACCACCCGGTGAGCCTGTACGCCGCCACCAAAAAGGCCAACGAGCTGATGGCGCACACCTACAGCCACTTGTTCGGCCTGCCGACCACGGGGC
>JANMYI010000191.1:0-11461 GCA_031381955.1 Burkholderiales bacterium | reverse complement strand
GGCCGGGGCGCACGAACTGCCCAGTGATGTGCGGGTGCAGGCCTGGGTCAGGCCCGAGGGCACGCAGCTGTTGGTGTGGGTGCGCGTGCCGCTGGGCGCGATGAACGAGGTGGACATGCCGCTGCGCGGGCCGGGTTACCTCGATCTGGCGCGCGCCGATGCGGCCTTGCGCGTGGCCGCCGAACTCTGGTTCGCTGACAACCTGAGCCTGTTCGAAGACGGCCGCGCGCTGCCGCGCCCGCGGCTGCTGGCCACGCGGGTGGCGCTGGCCGCAGACCGCACGCCGGCCACCTGGCCTGAAGCGATGGCGCAGTTGCGCCGGCCCGCCTTGCCCACCGACACCGAGCTGTACTGGAAGCAGCAGCAGTTCGATCTCTTGCTCGCCTACCCGATCGCTTCACCGGACGCAGCGTTCGCCATCGAGCCGCGCCTGGCGCGCATGGGGTTGCGGGTCACCACCACGCTGCGCTTCACGCCCGCCGCCGGCCCCGAGCGCGCCTTCGCGTTCCATGGCAACCCCGGCCTGGTGCAGCTCGACCCGCGTTGGCACCAGGTGGCGCTGCGCTTCGTGCAGCAGGGCTTCTGGCACACCCTGGAGGGCAACGACCACCTGCTGTTCCTGGCCTGCCTGGTGCTGCCGCTGCGCCGGCTGCGCCCGCTGTTGGCCATCGCCACCGCGTTCACGCTGGCGCACTCGCTCACCCTGGCCGCCACCGCGCTGGGCCTGGCCCCCAGCGGGCTGTGGTTCGCGCCGCTGGTGGAAACCTTGATCGCCGTGTCGATCGTCTTGATGGCGCTGGAAAACCTGTTCGGCACCACGTCGCGCCGGCGTTGGCGCGCGGCCTTTGTGTTCGGCCTGGTGCACGGCTTTGGCTTTGCGTTCGCGCTCGGCGAGACGATGCAATTCGCCGGCGCGCACCAGCTCAATGCGCTGCTGGCCTTCAACCTCGGCGTTGAACTCGCCCAGGTGGCCGTGCTGCTGCTGTGCGTGCCGCTGTTGAACGCGGTGTTGCGCCGGCTGCCGCCGCGCAGCGAAAGCGTCTTGCTGATGCTGCTTTCTGCGCTGCTGGCCCACACCGGTTGGCACTGGATGCTTGAGCGCTGGGCGGTGTTGGCCAAGTTCCCGCTGCCGATGCTGGACGCCGCGGGCCTGGCCGCGCTGCTGCAATGGCTGATGGCGGCGCTGGCCGTGGCCTGGCTGCTGTGGGCCGCCGAAAGGCCGGTGCAGCGTTGGCTGCGGGCTGAGCGTTGAACCCGCGTTTCACGGCGCTGCCGCGCGCAGGCGCAGCAGCATGCGCCGCGCCGCGACGCGGCTGTCGTAGTAGGCCGGCACGAGCTGGGTTTCAGTGAAACCCAGCCGTTGATAAAAGGCCAAGGCCGCGGCGTTGTCGGCGCGCAGTTCGAGCCCGATCAGCTCCATGCCCGCCACCCGGGCCGATTCGAGCAGCCAGTGCATCAAGCGCTGGCCGATCTGGCGGCGCTGCTGCGCCGGTTGCACGCAAAGCAGAGACAAGTGCGCCTGCTCGGCGCCGAACTGCATCACCGCAAAGCCTTGCAGGGCTGTGGCGTCGTGGGCCACCAGTGCAATCGTCTCGGCGTCGCTGATCAACGCTGCCATGCGCCGCGGCGTGTAGCGCCAGCCCAGGCCGGTTTCGATCAATTCGCGCGACATGTTGGCCATGATTGGCGCCTCGGCGAGATGGGCCGGGCGCAGCGTGGTGGGACAAGCACGTTGCACGATTGAGCGGCTGAAGGTGTCTGATGAGAGAACTGTCACGCGATGCGCGTTGACGCACAGTGTGCGCTGTCGCACAGACGATGTGAAGCATGCTGCATAAGCTGGTTTGCAGTGTTGCAGACAAACTCGGCGCGTGGCATGCGCCAAGCGCGCAATGGCCCATAAAACCTACAGGAGATCAATATGAACGTTGTCCATTCCTCGCTCATCGCCATCACAGCCGCGGCCTGGATCGGCGCCACAGGCTGCGCGGTCACGCGCGGCCAGGAAAGCGTTGGCGCCTACATCGACGACACCACCATCACGACCCAGATCAAGGGCCGGTATGTCGAGAACAAGGCGGTTGACGCCGCCAGCATCAAGGTTGAAACCCTGAACGGCACCGTGCTGCTGACCGGCTTTGCCAAGAACACCACCGAGAAGGCCACCGCAGAGAGCATCGCGCGTGGCGTGAACGGCGTGAAGTCGGTGCGCAACGACATCGCCGTGCGACCCTGACCCACCCCCTGCCATGGCGCGGCGCCGGCCCCCAACTGCTCGTGACGGAGAACAAGCATGAACTCGAACCGGATCGTCGCCCTGGTGCTCATTGCCGTGGGGGTGCTGGCGCTGGCGTACGGCGGCTTCAGCTACAACAAGGAAACCGTGGGCGCCAAGCTCGGGCCGATTGAACTGAAGGTGACGGAGAAGAAAACCATCAACGTGCCGATGTGGGCCGGCGTCGGCGCCATCGTGGCCGGTGGCTTGTTGCTCGTGCTGGGCGGGCGCAAAAGTTAACCGGGTCGCGCACAGGCGGCGCAGCACCTGCGGCATGGTGGCGCGGTGACGGCACCGCACGAGCCCCAGCAAGAACACCAGCCCACGCTGTTGGAGCAGCGCAGCCTGCTGGCGCTGCTGGTGGTGGTGTCACTGGCGCTGGTGTGGATCCTGCTGCCGTTCTACGGCACGGTCCTGTGGGGCACCATCATCGCGCTGCTGTTCGCACCGCTGTTCCGCTGGCTGTTGCCGCGCATGAGGCAAAAGCGCACCTGGGCTGCGTTGTTGACGCTGGCGGTGGTGCTGTTGCTGGTGATCCTGCCCTTGGCGCTGGTCACCGTGGCGCTGGCGCGCGAGGCCAGTGGTTTGGTGGCGCAGTTGCAGTCGGGGCAAATCAATCCCACGCAATACTTTCGCAGCATGTTCAACGCGCTGCCAGCGTGGGTCACGGCCTGGCTCGACCGCTTCGGCCTGTTCGACTTCGCCACCTTGCAGCAGCGGCTGACCGCGGCACTCTCGCAGGGCAGCCAGTTCATCGCCACGCAGGCCCTGGGCATTGGCCAGAACACGTTTGAATTCTTCGTCGATCTGTTCATCACCTTGTACCTGGCGTTCTTCCTGATCCGCGACGGCGACAGCCTGGCGCGCGGGCTGCGCCGCGCGATCCCGCTGGCGCCGGCGCACAAGCGCGAACTGCTCGGCAAGTTCACCGTGGTGATCCGCGCCACGGTCAAAGGCAACCTCGTGGTGGCGGCGCTGCAAGGGCTGCTGGGCGGCGTGGCGTTCTGGTTCCTCGGAGTCAACGGCGCGTTGCTGTGGGCGGTGTTGATGGCCTTCTTGTCGCTGCTGCCGGCGGTGGGCGCCGCACTGGTCTGGGCGCCGGTGGCCGCCTACCTCTTGCTCACGGGCGCGCTGTGGCAAGGCCTGGCACTGGTGGCCTGGGGCGTGCTGGTGATCGGGTTGGTCGACAACCTGCTGCGCCCCATGCTGGTGGGCAAGGACACACGCTTGCCCGACTACGTGGTGCTCACCTCCACCCTGGGTGGCATGGCCGTGTTCGGCATCAACGGCTTCGTGCTCGGCCCGGTCATCGCGGCCATGTTCATCGCCGTGTGGCACCTCTACGCCAACACGCGCGAGCACGGTTGAAGCGCCAGGCAGTGGCCTTTGATGCGGCCAACGTTATTGCGGCCAACGCCAGTCGCGCACCTCGGGCAAGTCGTCGCCGTGTTCAACGCTGTACCGCTTGTGGCACTCGATGCGCGCCGCATGTCGTGCGCGTGCCGCCGGCACTTCGCCAGGCGTGGAATGCGGCCAATCGCATCCAGCTCCAATTGATAACGATCCAGGTCATTCAGCCCCACCCTGTCGAACGGCGTGGTGGTGGTGCCCTCTTCGCGGTAGCCGCGAACGTGGAAGTCGTCGCACGCGCGGCGCAAGGTGTCGGGGTTCAGCGGGGCCTGCATGGCGCGCGAGGTTTGTGCGCTCAATTCCAGCGCCCTTTGCGCCCGCCCGCGCTGTAGCGGCCCGCGCCCAGCAAAACCAGCGCCAATGCGGTGGCCAGGTAGAAGCCCTGGAGTTCGAGCGCCCAGCCGCCGCTGGCCGACAGGCTGCCAAGTTGTGCGCGGTGCATCAGCGCCACCGCCACCACCATGTTGATCACGATCACGCCGGCGGCCGCGCGCGTGAACAGCCCAATGATCAGCAACGACGGCGCAACCACTTCACCGATGTAGACCAAGTAGCCCAGCGCGGCGGGCAACCCGGTCTTGGCCACCGCGCCCAGGATGGGGTCGATGCCAGCGCTGACTTTGGCAATGCCGTGCAACAGCATCAGGCCACCCAGTACCAAGCGCAGCAGCAGCTTGCCGCTGTCGTCGAGAGGGCCATCGGTGTGCGCCATGTAGGCGCTGGGGCGGCGGCTTGCGGCAGTGGCCATGTCAGTGCCGCCCGGCCGCCCGAAGGCACTGATCGCCCCCTCGCGGGCCAGGAGCGAAGCGACGTGGGGGTTGTTTCATCCTAGCTCCAGGTCGTGGTTGTTGGGTGCGCGGCCTGGTGGGCCGGCGCAGGGGCTACTTCTTGCGCTCCTTGCCAGAGTCGCCGCGATCATCACCATGCTGGCTCCGGCCTTTGTCGTTGTCTTTGTCCTTGTCGTGGCCCCTGCCCCGGCCCGGGTGGTTATCGCGCCCGTGGCCTGGCGGCTGGCGCGACGCGGGCGGGTCGGCGCGCGAGTCGCGCTGCGGCGGGGCCTGGCGTGGCGGCAACGCGGCGCGTGGGGGCGAGTGCTCCACGGGCTGGCGCACGCTGCCATCGCGGGCTGGATAGCGGGCTTCGTGGCGCGGTTCGGGTTGGTAGCGCGGCTGGTATCGGTAGTGCCGCCCCTGCAATTCGCGCTGCTGCTCGGCCTGCGGGTAGCGCTCGCCTGAGTACTGCCGCTGGTAGGTGGGCAAGGGTGCGGGCGCGGGCATGTTGCGGCGGTCCCAACGGTCCCAGCCGCGGCGCTGGCGCGACCAGTCGTTGCCCCAATGCTCGCCCCAGCGCGGCGGCGCCGCGGTCTGCCAGCCCTGAAAGTAGCGCGGCGGGTCGCGGTAGTAGCGCACCGGGATGCGCAGCACGTACAGCGGCACGGCGTGCGGCGGCACGGCGTACCAAGGGCCGTCGTACCAGTCGCTTGAGTACCAGTCGTCCTGCTGGAAGACCCAGTAGCGGCCGTCGTAGAAGAAGTAGTTCGCCTGCAAGGCCGGAGCGTAGTACACAGGGTAATTGGGCACGCGCACGAACTGCGGATACGCCGGCAGGTTGATGCCGATGTTCACACCGGGCAAGGCCACGCCGATGCTGACTTGCGCGCCGATGGCGCTGACCCACGACAGCGCGAATGCCAGCGCGACGGAGGCTCGACGCAGTGGGCGCATAGGATGCAGCAGGTGCAGGTGCAGGTGCAGGAAAGGAGTCATGGTCGATCGTGGTTCGCCCCCGGCAGCTCGGTCTGTGCGCTGGCGCACGCATGCTTACGGGGGTGCCCGCGGGCTCACTGCGCGCTTTGGGTGTCACCGTCAAACACCAGGCTGAAGCTCAGCGCGATGAACACGCCCAGGCACAACGCGGCGAGGACGTCCGACGGCCAGTGCACACCCAGCACCAGGCGCGACAGCGCCACCAGAGCGGCCCAGGGCACCGCAGCGGCCACCGCCGCGCGCCCGGCATGCGGCCACACCCGCACCACGCACAGCGTAGCGGCGGTGGCGAAGGCCGCGCTGGCCAGCGTGTGGCCGCTGGGGAAGCTCGACCCCCAATACCACTGCGTTGACCACAGCGCGGGCCGCTCGCGCATAACCAGCATCTTGAGGGCGTAGATCAGCAAGGTGGCGCTGAGCATCGTGGCGGCCATCAGCCAGGCCTCGCGCGGGCGCTTGGCCAGGCCCAGCGCGGCCACCATGGCCAGGGTGGCGGGCAACAGAAAGGTCGCCGCGCCGCTTTCCGTGAGCACGCTGAAAAACCCGGTCAGTGCCGCCGGCACCAGGCCGCGCAGCCACCACAGCAAGGCCGTATCGACCGGCCCGGACTCCTGGCTCAGCACGTCTTCGATCAGCTTGATGGCGGTCATCGCCAACACCAGCGCGCCCAGCACGCTCAGGCGCCGGCGCGTGAGCTGCGCCACCCAACCAGGTTGGCGCCAATGCGCATAGGCGCCGAGCAGGCGGTAGGCGCTGTATGTGAAAAAGGCCAGCTTGGCCAGGTCGGCCAGGATCGCCAGCCACAGCGGCCAGCGGCTCACAAGGCAACACCCGCCGCGCAACCCGACGCGCCGGTCAGGCCGCGTTCGCCCTGAGTCTCAGGCGCGTCGCCCGAGCAGCTTGCGTTCAGCCAAAGAAAAAGTACGCGATCACCAAAACGATGGCCGGTATGCCCAGCACCCAGCCGATCAAATACTTGCCCATGACGCACTCCAACCGTTGTGAGCCGCCAGCGTAGAGGCCATGCCGCGCGCCGTCTCCGGGCCAGTGCCGGGTGCAGGCGTAGGACTCGGGCGCTTCTTGGCGTCGGCCGAGCGGTGCGCCGGGTGCAACGCGCGTTCACGCCACCAGCGCAAAGTCGATATAGCCGCGCTCCACATCGGTGGCCACCAGCTGCACCTGCACGCGCTGGCCGATGTCGAGTTCGTCCACGCGCCCATCCAGCTTGCCTTCAACCGGCGGGTTGAAAGTGCGCACCCAGGTGTTGCCTTTGGAGTGGCCGGTGACGATGGCGTCATAGCGCTGGCCGATGTGCGCTTCCAGCAGCAAGGCCGCTTCGCATTTGCGCAGCTTGCGCTCGACCTTCTGCGCCGCGTCTTCCTGCGTGCTGCAATGCGCGGCCAATGCGGCCAGCTCGGCCACGCTGTAGGGCGGCGCGCTGCCGGCTAACACGGCCTTGAGCAGGCGCGAGGTGATGAGGTCCGGGAAGCGCCGGTTCGGTGCCGTGGAGTGGGTGTAGTCACGCAGCGCCAGGCCGAAGTGGCCCACTGGGGCGGCGCCGGGTTGCTCCACCACGTACTCGCCCGCACCCATCAGCTTGACGATGACCAGCGACAGGTCGGGGAAGCGCAGTGGGTCGGCCTGGCGGCGCTTGGCCAGAAAAACTTCGAGCGCGCGCGCATCGGGTTGGCTGGGCAGCGCCTCGCCAAACTTGCGCGCCACCTCGACGATGCGCTGCCAGCGTTCGGGCGAACGCACGACACGGCGCAGCGACGTGGCGCCGTGTTCGGCCAGAAAACGCGCGCTGGCCTGGTTGGTGGCGATCATGAATTCCTGGATCAACTGGCGCGCGCTGTTTTGCACCTGCTGGCGAATGGCCACCACACGCTCGCCCTCGTACACCGCACGCGGTTGCAGCGTCTCGAATTCGAGCGCGCCTTCAGCGCGGCGGCGCGCGCGCAGCCGCTGCGCCACTTCGTCCTGGCTGCGCAGTTGCTGCTCCAGGCCCGGCACCGCGGCGGCCGCCGCCGGCAGCGCCGCGCCGCCGTCGAGCCATGCCGCCAGCGCGTCATACGCCAGCTTGGCCTTGTTGTGCACGCGGGCGCGCTGCACGGTGGCGTGTGTGAGCGTGGCGTCGGCGGCGATGGTCAGGGTGGTGACGACGGCCAGCCGCTGCTGGCCCGGGTTGAGCGAGGTCAGGTCGGTGGACAAGCGCTCGGGCAGCATCGGGAAGATGCGCGCGGCGGTGTAGACGCTGGTGGTGTTGTGGCGCGCGTGGTCGTCGATCGGCGTGCCCTGGGGCACCAGCACGTCCACATCAGCCACGGCCACCAAGACCCGCACCACACCGTGCGGCAGCAGCTCGCAGGCGGTGAGCTGGTCGAGGTCGCGCGAATCGTCGTTGTCGATCGAACACCAGGGCAGCGAGCTGAGGTCGGCCACGCCAGTGGCAGCCCCGGGCGGTGCCGCCGCGCCAGTGCCTTCAAGGCGCGCCAGTTGCTGCGCCACGGCAGGTGAAAACTCCGGTTCCAGGCCGCGCTCGACCATGGTTTCAGTGGCAATGCGCACCAGGTCGGCACGGCGGGAGGCGCTTGGGCGGTTCATCGGCAGGGCCTTTCGTTGCAGGTTTGGGTGCAGCGCGCAGCGCCTTGAACTCGGCGTGCAGCGCGGCGTCACGCCCCGACAGGATAGGCCCGCTGGCCGCGGCCACGCCCCCACCCTGTTGTTTGCATCGCCCCTGCTGGCGGCGCTGCTGGCGGTGGCCGCACTGAGCCAAGGCGCGGCGAGCGACGCCGCGACGCTGATCGCGACGCTGGCTGACAGCGCCGCCGCTGGCCCACGGCGCGGGCGAAACGGTGCTGCTGACGGACGACGAAGACTCGCTGGTGCTTTTGGGCGAGGAAATGATGGCGGCCAGGGCATTGCAACGTGCAGCGGCGGCCTGACTGTGCCGGCCCGTCACGCCCAACCGGCCGGCGCGGTCGCGGCCCAAAGCGATCAACTCGCGGGCGCGCCAGAACTCGTGATAGCCGCAGGCGTTGCGCGCAATCTCCACCGTGAAATCGGGTGCGCAGCGGGCCAGCCTCAGGCGCGCGATGGTGTCGTGCATGGTCTGCATCGAGGTCAAGGCGACATCGAACATCCCGCGCGTGCGCACTTCGGGCCGACGCGCGAAGGGCAAGTGATCGATGAAGCCACCGCTGCGCCGGCGTACGCGATGCTGGTCGAGACCGCCGCGCTGAGTGGGGCGATCCTGCTCATCCTCGGCACGGCGCCAGCCATGGCCTGGGCCATCACGCAAAGCGGCATCGTCCAGCACCGGTCGGCATTCCTCACCACGCTGCCGGACGGCTGGGTCGCCTTCATGTTGGTGACGATCGTCGTCTTCCTCGTGCTCGACTGCCTGCTCGAAGGGCTGCCTGCCGTGCTGTTGCTGGCACCGATCATGTTTCCGATCGCCAAGAAGCTTGGCATCCACGAGATCCACTATTCGATGGTCATCGTCTGCGCGATGAACATCGGGCTGATGATGCCGCCCATCGGCGTCGGCTCTTATGTCGCCTGCCGCATCGGCGACGCCAAGCCCGACAATGTCATGCGGGCGATCTGGCCCTGCATCGCTGCGTTGCTGGTCGGGGTGGTTGTGATTGCCCTGTTCCCCTGGCTGTCCACCTTCATGCTGTGAGCAGGCTCATACCAGCCCCATGAGGTCGTCATGAACATCTTCATCACCGGCGTCGGTGGCTACATCGGCGGCTCGGTCGCAGCGGCCTTGCTGGCAAGCGGACACCGTGTGCGTGGATTGGTGCGCAGCACGGCCAACGCAGAAAGGCTGGCCGCGAGCGGCATCGAGCCCGTGCTCGGCAGCTTGGACGACGCCGAGCTGCTGCAGCGCGAGGCACGCACGTCCGATGGGGTGATCAACTCCGCCAGCGCAGACCACGCGGGCGCGGTGCGGGCCTTGGTCACGGCGCTCGCGGGTTCGGGCAAACCACTGCTGCATACCAGCGGCTCCAGTGTCATCGGCGACGACGCTCGCGGCAGCCGCATGTCAGAGCAGATCTTCGACGGGGCGACACCGCTGGTCGTGCACCCCGCCAAGCAGCCGCGGCGCAAGGTCGACTTGCAGGTGCTGGGCGCGGCCGCGCGAGGTGTGCGGTCGGCCGTGATCTGCCCCAGCCTCATCTACGGCGTGGGCACGGGGCTGAATCCACACAGCGTGCAGATTCCATTTCTGACCGCCAACGCGCGTGTGCATGGCACGGTGCAGATCGTCGGCGCCGGTCTGAACGTGTGGTCGAACGTGCACATCGACGATGTTGTCGACCTCTACCTGCTGGCGCTGGCCAAGGCGCCGGCAGGTGCCTTTTACTTTGCCGAAAACGGCGAGGCGTCTCTCTGCCAGGGCTGCCCTTGAGCAGCCAGCCACCGCATCACCCACCTGCGCCAGCAGCTCGGGCAGTGACTGGCAACGCTGGGGCGTGAAGCGCTGCTCGGGGCTTTGCGGGCCATGGTCGGTGGTCAAGTCGAGGTTGACGAAGGCCTGCGTCACGCCGCGGTGCAGCCAGTGTGCGTGGCGGTGCAGCAAGTAGCCTTTGAGGCCACGCACGGCCTTGGCGTTGAGAGCAAGTTCACGCAGGGTTTCGGGCGTGGGCAGAGCGGCCTGTTCAAGCAAATGTTTGAGGAGTTGTTCTTGGGCGGCGTTGAGGGTTTCTTCTTCAGCATCGGCCATTGGTGCTGTGATGGGGCAGTGCTTTTGCAATGCAGCCACCAGTTGCCGAGCGGCCTCGGCCGGGTCTGCATGCCAGCGCGCCACGACGTCATCCAAGGCAACGGCTTTGATGTCGGCCTTGGCCTCCATGTGCGCCACGAACAGCAAGCTCGGCGTGCGCTGCCGCGCCGCAAAGGCCAGGCGCTTGGGCCATTCGCTGCCCATGGCCAAGCGGGTAGCGCAGATCACCACCGGCGCGCCGGCCGCCAGCAAGCTGGAGGCTTGCTCGGTGAGCGATTCACCGACCAGCACCGTGCCCTCGTGCACCGGCTCGTAACCGGCGTCCCGCCACCTGCTCGGCCAGCGCGGCGTCGTCTTCGTCGTGCGCGATGAGCACGGTGTTGCTCATGGCGGCTTCAACGAATGGCGCGCAGCAGCGCGGCCACACCGCCGTCCCAATCGGCCACCAAATCCGCGCACTTGATATCCGCCAGCAGCGCCGGCCGTTCGCGGCCGGTAAGGTAGACCGGCAGGACCTTCACGCCCTTGCCACTGAGCTGGCGCGACAGGGCCGACATCCATTCGCGCTTGAGCCAGTCAGAGCTGCCCGCTGATGACAAGCACAGCGCGAGATAGCCCACCGCTTGAAGGCCGGCATCAACCCGCGCAACGATGGAGTCACCCACATCAATGCCCCATTCGGCGAAGAAGACCTCGTGGCCGGCATCACGCAGCGCCTGCGCCAAGCGTTCGGCGGGCTGCACATCGGCGCCCCGATAACTGATGAAAACACTTGCCACGATCGCCTCCCTCAGAGCGGCCAGGTTCGGTCTACACCCAATTCTCAGTGACCAGCCCCGGCACGCGCTTGAACTCTTTCAAGTTGTTGGTCACCACCACCAGTCCTTCGCTGCGCGCATGCGCCGCGATGTTCAGGTCGTTCACCCCGATCGGCTGGCCGATGGTTTCCAGCGCGGCGCGAATGCTGCCGTAGTGGTGCGCGGCCTTGGCCGTGTAGTCGAGCACCACCAGGCGGCTGCAAAAGTCCGCCACCACCGCCAAGTTGCGCGCAGGTTCGCTGCTCTTTTCGGCGCCGTGCACCAGTTCGGCCAGGCTGATGGCGGACAAGGCCAGCTGCGCTTGCTGGCGGTTGAACATGACCAGCGCGGCCGGTGGGCGGCGCTTGATGACGACGATGGCGATGTTGGTGTCGAGCAGGTACTTCAACATGGTGCGGGCCCGTCAGAAGGGCTCGCGCGGCTTCTGTTCCTGGCTCGCACGCTGCGCCATGAAGTCTTT
>JANMYI010000166.1:0-1988 GCA_031381955.1 Burkholderiales bacterium | reverse complement strand
TCGAATCGAGCAGGTAGGTTTCGGCGATCTCGTCGTCCATGAAGAAGGTCTGCGCCACCGGGCCCGGGTCGGCCAGCCCGGTGGTCTCGATGATCACGCGGTCGAAGTCCAGCAGGCCCTTGCGCTTCTTGGCGGCCAGGTCGGCCAAGGTGGTGCGCAAGTCTTCGCGGATCGAGCAGCACACGCAGCCGTTGTTGTGTTGCACGATCTGCTCGGTGGCGTCGCGCACCAGGATTTCGTTGTCGATGTTCTCCGAGCCAAACTCGTTTTCGATGATGGCGATCTTCTGGCCATGGGCTTCGGTGAGCACGCGCTTGAGCAGCGTGGTCTTGCCGGCGCCCAGGAAGCCCGTGAGGATCGTGGCGGGGATGAGAGACATGATGTGGGTGGCCCGGCTGTGCGAAGAAGGAGGCGGATTTTGGGGCCGCGCGGCCCGGCTTCAACCGCGCAAGGTCATCGGTTATTCTTCCCGCCCCTCAGCAGCCGACACCGTTTGTGTCTGAACCGCACCCAGCCCGACCGTTGCGCCGCGAAGCCGACAAGCGTTCGTTCTTTGACCGCCTCGTCGAATTCCTGTCGCCCGGGCCGGACTCTCGCGCCGAGTTGCTGGCCACGCTGGCTGATGCCGAACAGCGTGAGTTGATCGAACCCGAATCTCGGCTGATGCTCGAAGGTGTGCTGCGCATGGCCGACCTGAGCGCGGGCGATGTCATGGTGGCCGCGCCGCGCATGGATTTGCTGAGCATCGACGCGCCGTATGACGAGTTGCTGAAAGCGGTGATCGCCACCTCGCACTCGCGCTTTCCGGTGTACGAGGGCGCGCGCGAACACATCATCGGCATCCTCATGGCCAAAGACTTGCTCAAGCTGCAACGCGCGCCCGAGTTGAACCTGCGCACCCTGCTGCGCCCGGCGGTGTATGTGCCTGAAAGCAAGCGCCTGAACGAACTGCTGCGCGACTTCCGGTCCAACCGCAACCACCTGGCCATCGTGATCGACGAATTCGGCCAGACCGCGGGCTTGATCACGATTGAAGACGTGCTGGAAGAAATCGTCGGCGAGATCGAAGACGAGTTCGACACCGAGCAGCAGGAAAGCGGCATCTACACCCTGGCCGACGGTTCACACCGCGTCGCCGGCGACACCGGCGTGGCCGCCGTGAACGAGGCCTTTGCGCAGGCGCTGGACGACGCCGGGTTCGACACCATCGGCGGCCTGGTGGCGCACGAACTGGGCCGCGTGCCGCGGCGCGGCGAAGAGGTGGCGCTGGGTGCGCTGTTGTTCTCGGTCATGCTCACCAAGGGCGGCGCCGTGCGCTGGTTCAAGGTGCGCCGCGCCGGCGAGCCCGGTGGCGAAAGCCCGCCCAGCGCGCGCGCGCTGACGTGAGCGGCACCGGCGCCAGTGCACCGGGTGTGTGGCGCCCCCGCTTCGGCGGCGCACCTGCCTGGCGCGATGCTGCCCTGGCGCTGGCGCTGGGCGCGGCGCAGACCGCCGCCTTCACCCACACGGCGGCCTGGCCGCTGCCGCTGCTGTGCATGGCCTGGCTGGCGCACGCAGCCGCTCGCGCCACACCTCGCCGTGCAGCCCTGCTTGGGGGCCTGTTCGGCACCGCCTGGCTGGGCGTGGGCGTGTGGTGGTTGTTCATCAGCCTGCACCGCTACGGCGGCCTGCCCGCGCCGCTGGCAGCCCTGGCCGTGCTGCTGCTGGCGGCACTGTTGTCGCTGTACCTGGCCGCGGCCCTGGCGGCCTATGCGCGCTGGCAGCGGGGCCGCTGGGCCTGGGACGCGCTGCTGTTCGCCATGCTGTGGCTGCTGGCGGAACTGGCCCGCACGCTGCTGTTCACCGGCTTCCCGTGGCTGGCCACCGGTTATTCGCAGCTTGACGGCCCGCTGGCCGCGCTGGCGCCGTGGCTCGGCGCGGCCGGCATGGGCGCGGCCAGCGCGGCGCTGGCCGCGTTGTTGGCCGCGGCCGTGGCGCAGCGCGCCTGG
>JANMYI010000139.1:0-10268 GCA_031381955.1 Burkholderiales bacterium | reverse complement strand
ACGCGCCGCGGAACGGTCGGTCACGATCTTGGGCGTGATGAACACCAGCAGTTCGGTGCGCCTGGAATACTTGGTGCGGCTCTTGAACAGGTTGCCCAGGTAGGGGATGTCGCCCAGCAGCGGCACCTTGTTCACATCGTTCGTTTCGGTCTGGGTGAAGATGCCGCCAATGACCACCGTGCCGCCGTTTTCCACCAGCACCTCGGTCTGCACATGCTTGGTGTCGATGGCAAAGCCGGCCGCGGTTTGCCGGCCCACGCTGTCTTTGTTGACATCCAGGTCAAGGATGACATGGCCTTCGGGCGTGATCTGCGGCAGCACTTCGAGCTTCAGGTTGGCCTTGCGGAATTGAATCGCCGTGGCGCCGCTTGAAGTGGCGGTTTGGTAGGGCAACTCTTCACCTTGTTCGATCAGCGCCTTCACCTGGTCGGCCGTGATAACGCGCGGGCTGGAGATGATCTTGCCGTTGCCTTCAGCTTCCAGCGCCGAGAGTTCCAGGTTCAGGAAGCGGTTGGCTGAAGCCGAGAACAGCGACAGCGCAAAGGTGGCCGCCGACGCGCCACCCAGGCTGCTGGTGTTGGCCGGCAGGTTGACGAACTGGGTGTTCGAAAAGTCGGTCGTTCCGGTCTGGCCGGTGGTGCTGCCGATGGCCACGTAGTTGCCACCCACGGCCACGCGGTCGCTGCCTGTCACGCTGTAGCCAGGCACACCACCACGAAGGCCGCGCATGTCGCTGCCGCCGAGCTTCACGCCCAGTGAACGGCCGAAGGTGTCGTTGGCTTCAACGATGCGCGCTTCAATCAGCACTTGGCGCACGGGAATGTCGATCTTGTTGATCAGGCCCTGGATCTCTTCGAGCTTGGACGGTATGTCTGAAACGAAAAGTTGGTTGGTGCGCGATTCGTAGATGACACTGCCGCGCGGCGACAAGATGCGGCTGGCCGTGCCGCTGCCACCGGCGCCCGAACCCGAACTGGACGAGCCCTGCCCGACGTTCTGCCCGGTCAGGCCCTTGGCCACTTCCTCGGCCTTGGTGTAGTTGAGCTGGAACGACTGCGTGCGCAGCGGCTCCAGGTCGGCGATCTTCTTCTTCGATTCGAGTTCGAGCTGTTCCTTGGCCGAGAGCTCGTCTTTCGGCGCGATCCACAGCACGTTGCCGGACTTGCGCACGCCCAGGCCCTTGCTTTGCATGATGATGTCCAGCGCCTGGTCCCACGGCACGTCTTTCAAGCGCAGCGTGACGGTGCCGGTGACGGTGTCGCTGGTCACGACGTTGAAGTTGGTGAAGTCGGCAATCACCTGCAGCAGCGCACGCACTTCGATGTTCTGGAAATTCAGCGACAGCTTCTCGCCCTGGAAGCCGGCGCCCTGGGTGAGCTTGTTCGGGTCCACCTTCAGCGGCCGCACTTCCAGCACGAACTGGTTGTCGCTTTGGTAAGCGCTGTGTTCCCACGAGCCGCGCGGCTCCACCACCATGCGCACACGGTCGCCGTTCTGGTAGGTGGACACGGTCTGCACCGGGGTGCCGAAGTCCGACACATCGAGGCGGCGGCGCAACTGGTCAGGCAGCGTGGAGCGCAGGAATTCCACCACCAGGGTCTGGCCTTGCTGGCGGATGTCCACCCCCACCTGCGTGCTGGGCAGGCTCACCACCACGCGGCCGGCGCCGTCTTGGCCACGGCGGAAGTCGACGTCTTTCAGGCCCTGCGTCTGCGCGGTTTGCACCGGCGCGAAGTTGGTGCTGGGCGCGCCGGCAGCCGCGGGCATGGCTGTGCCGGCGGAGTCGATGACGATGATCAACGCCTTGCCCTGCAGCTGGGCGCGGTAGGTGGCCGGTTGCTTCAGGCCGAGCACCAGGCGCGTGCGGTCGCCGGCTTGCGCCACTGTCACGTTGCGCAGGTTGCCCTGGTTCAGTTCGACACTGCTTTTGCCCAGGGCGTTGCCCACGCCGGGCAGGTCGATCGCGATGCGCGGTGGCGTCTGCACGGCAAAGCCCTTGGGCACTTCGGTCAGCGCTTCGCTCAATTCGATGCGCACCACCTCGGAGCCCGATTGCTGCGAGCCGGTGATGGACTGGATGGTGTTTTGCGCCCAGGCCACCGCGGGCAAGCCCACGGCCAACACCAGCGCGGCGATGCCGGCACGCCAGTTGTGCATGTTGCGTTTCTCCTGGGAATTGCTCATTGGAATACCTTCGTGCTGCTTGGCTAGGCTCATTTCGAGCCCTTCGGGCGGCCGGGCTAGGCTCATCGCGCCTTCTCCTGCAGCTGCAGCGTGGTGGAGCGTTCGATCCACTCGCCCGCGGCGTCCTGCACGATCTCGCGCAGCGAAATTTGGGTTTCGGTGATCTTGAGGATGCGGCCGTAGTTCTGGCCGAGGTGGTCGCCGACCTTCACCTGGTAAAGCAAGTTGTCGGCTCGCAGCAAGGCATAGGGCAGGTTGGCCTTGGACACGCTGCCCACCATGGTCATGCTGTCCAGCGGGTAGGCTTCAAGTGGCTCCTTGCGCCGGTTGATCTCGTTCGACAGCAATGAATTCGGCTGCTGCGCCTCGGCCTTGAGGGCCACCGCCAACTTTTGTGTACTGAAAGGTTCCACCGCCTGCGCCTGGGCATAGGGCTGCGGGTCGAACTTTTTCGGCGGCAGCAAGGGTTGCACGCTGGGTTTGACTTCGCGGCGCTGCTGCTCCAGCCATTCCTTCAGCTCCCCTTGCTCGGTGCTGCACGCGCCCAGCAAGCAAACGGCCAGGGCCGACAACAAGGCGCTGCGGTTCATGCGCAAATTCATTTCTTGGCCCCCGCTTCGGCGGCTCTGGCCGCGGCCACCTTGCGCTGCTGCTCGGCCACTTCGGCCGGGTCGAGGTAGCGGTAAGTGCGCGCGGTGGCCTCCATGGCCAGCAAGCCGTTGGTTTCTTTCAGGTCTTGCCGGGTGATGGCCAGGTTGTGCAGGGTGACGATGCGCGACAGGTTGGCCACGTCGGCTGCGAAGGCACCGAAGTCGTGATACTTGCCGCTCACGCGCAGGGCAATGGGCAGCTCAGCGTAGTAGTCCTTGACCTCGACGTTGCCGGGGCGGAACAGTTCAAACTGCAGGCCGCGGCCGAGGCCGGCCTGGTTGATGTCTGACAACAGCGCGTCCATCTCGGCCTTGCCGGGCAGTTGCTTTTCCAGCTGGGTCACGTACTCCAGCACTTGCAGCTTTTGCCGGCGCAGCTCTTCAAGGTTCACCGCCTGGCCCAGCTTGCTGCGTAAATCTTGCTTCAGCGTGGGTTCGCGATTGCGTTCTGCGTCGAGCTCTTCGTCGGCGGAAGATACAAAAGCGAAGTAGCACGCACCCACCACCGCGGCGGTGGCGAGCAGCCAGGCCATCAACTTGGGCAGGATCGGCCATTGCCCGGGCTGCTTGAAATTGAGGCTGCGAAACTGCGACTGGGCCGACGCCAGCGAGCCCGCAATGTCGACCTTCGAGGAGGCGTTCTTTGCGCTCATGTCACAAGGCTTTCTTGGCCGGCACGGCAGCCGCGCCAGCGGCGACCGAGGCAGCGGAGGCCGGGGTGGCCGCCGTCACGGGGCGTTTCAGCGAGACGCGCACCTGGAAGTCAGACAGGCGGCGCTGGTCGCGCGTGGCCGGGTTGACGAGCGCTGCCTTGATCTCCACCAGCTCGGGCTTTTCGAGCCAGGGCGAGTTGTACAAGGTGTTGCGCAAAAACTCGGAGACGCGCTCGTTGGTCTGCGCCATGCCGGTGACCAGCACCTGCTGACCGTTTTGCTTGATGCTGGTGAGGTACACGCCTTCGGGCGTTTGCTTGACCAATTCATCGAGCAGGTACACCGGCGTGTTGCGGTCGATCTGCAAGCCTTCAACGGCCTTCTGCCGCGCCTTCAGTGCTTCGATCTCGGCGCGCAATGGGGCGATGTCCTTGATCTGCGCCTCCAGCCGAGTGATTTCGGCCTTGAGGAATTCGTTGCGCGATTGCTGCGCCGCCGTGAGTTGCTTGAGCACCGTGAACCAGGCGCCGGCGATGAGCAGCCCGAGCACCGCGCACAAGCCCAGCATGACAAAGAAGGCACGCTTGCGCTGCTGGCGCTTTTCTTCGCGGTGGGGCAGCAGGTTGATGAGGATCACTGCACGAACCTCCGCATGGCCAGGCCGCAGGCCGTGAGGTAAGAAGGCGCTTCGCGGCGCACGCGGGCTTCGCGCACGGCCGAGCCGAGCTTCATGTTTTCAAATGGGTTCACCACCTGCGAGGCAAAGCCGGTGAGT
This sequence comes from Burkholderiales bacterium, assembly GCA_031381955.1. Lineage (GTDB taxonomy): Bacteria > Pseudomonadota > Gammaproteobacteria > Burkholderiales > Burkholderiaceae_C > Rubrivivax. The sequence continues at coordinate 6,006 of JANMYI010000139.1, read as the reverse complement.
TCGGTGACGCGATCCTTCAGACCCGGCAGGGTGGCAGTGCCGCCGGCCAGCATCACGTAATGCACCTTGTGGTGCGGAGTGCTGGTGAAGAAGTACTGCAAGGCGCGGCCGATTTCCTGCGACAGGCTGTCGACGAAGGGCGCCAGGATGGTGCTTTCGTAGTCTTCAGGCAGGTCGTTGGCCAGCTTCTTTTGCTCGGCCTCTTCAAACGAAAAACCGTACGGGCGCGAAATGAGCTGGCTGAGCTGCGAGCCGCCGAAGGCCTGGTCGCGGTCGTACAGCATTTCGTCGTCGCGCAGCACTTTCAGGCTGGTGGTGTCGGCACCGATTTCAAACAGCGCCACCAGGGCGTCTTTGCCCTCGTTGGGCAACGCCGCGGCAATGCGGCTCATGGCCAGGCGCGAGGCATGGCTTTCAATGTCCAGCACGATGGGCTTCAGGCCGGCGGCTTCGGCCAGGGCCTGGCGGTCTTGCACCTTGTCTTTGCGCGAGGCGGCAATCAGCACTTCCACGTCGCCGGGCGAATTGGGGCTGGGGCCGATCACACAGAAGTCCAGGCTCACTTCGTCTAGCGAGAAGGGAATGTATTGGTTCGCTTCCGACTCGACCTGAATTTCCATTTCTTCTTCACGCAAGCCGGCCGGCAGCATGATCTTCTTGGTGATGACCGCTGATTGCGGCATCGCCATCACCACCTGCTTGGTCTTGGTACCGCTCTTGCCCACCACCCGGCGCACGGCTTCGGCGACCTCGTCGAACTTTTCGATCTGGCCGTCGGTGATCCAGCCCTTCTCAAAGGGCTCGTGGGCAAAGCGTTCGAGCACAAACTCGCCAGCGGGCGTTTGGCCCAGCTCCACCAACTTGACGCTGGAAGAACTGATGTCCAACCCAATTACCGCAGGATGTTTGCGACCCCGTAACAGGTCTGAAAGGCTCACGAGAAGGCGCTCCCCATGCGCACCCGGCGTGGATGCTGCATAGTTAATGAAAGTTACTTACTTAAGAAGTTACTTCAATGCTAGCAGTAAAGGTATTGCTGTCCATAGCAAAACCGGCGTTCGTAGTCTGGCCTGACTGGCCTTTGCGGAAGGGTTGATCAACACCCAAAAGACCCGTCTTCTTGCACCCGGTGACAGGCGCGACACCAGTGTTTCGACTTGGCTATACAGCCCGGCCTGGCGGCGCTCAAACCTGTGGGCTGAAGGTGGTTTCTATAATCGACCCCCACCCGCTGCGGGAACGGCATGCCACCCACCGAAACCCCCGCCCCCGCCCCCACGCCACGCCCTGCGCCGCCTGCCCTGGCCCCGCTCAAGGCGGTGGGCGGCGTGTTGGGCTGGTTGATCACCGGCGTGACGGCGCTGGCGGTGGTGGTGCTGCTGGTGCTGGCGGTGGCGCTTGCGGTGGCGTACCCCAGCGTGCCCGAAATCAGCGGCCTGACTGACTATCGCCCCAAGCTGCCGATGCGGGTGTACGCGGCTGACGGTGTGCTGCTGGGCGAATTTGGCGAGGAGCGGCGCAATTTCATGCCGATCGCGCAGATTCCCGCGGTGATGAAGAACGCGATTCTTTCGGCCGAGGACTCGCGCTTCTACCAGCATGGCGGGGTCGACTTCAAAGGCGTGCTGCGGGCTGCATTCGAGAACCTGCGCGATGCGCGCCACACGCAGGGCGCTTCGACCATCACCATGCAGGTGGCGAAGAACTTCTACCTGTCCACGGAGCGCACCTACACGCGCAAGATTTACGAGTTGCTGCTGACCATGAAGATCGAGGCCGTGCTGAGCAAGGAGCAGATCCTCGAGCTGTACATGAACCAGATCTACCTTGGCCAGCGCGCTTTCGGTTTTGGCGCGGCCAGCGAAATCTACTTCGGCAAGAACCTCAAGGAGATCAGCGTGGCCGAGGCCGCCATGCTGGCGGGCTTGCCGGTGGCGCCTTCGGCCTACAACCCCGTGGTCAACCCGCAGCGCGCCGCGCAGCGCCAGCGCTTCGTACTCGGGCGCATGCTTGAGCATGGTCACATCACGGCCAGCGAGTTCGAGGCGGCACGCACTGAGCCGCTGCGCCTGCGCCTGCAGCCCGACGCGCCGGTGCACGCCGAGTACGCCGCCGAGGCCGCGCGCCAATTGGTGTTTGCCCAGTATGGCGCTGACGCCTACACGCGCGGCCTGAATGTCTATACAAGCATCGTGTCAACAGACCAGGCCGCGGCATACAAGGCGTTGCGGCGCGCGTTGCTGGGCTACGAGCGGCGCCAGCAATACCGCGGGCCGGAAGCCTATGTCGACCTGCCGGCCGACGCCGCCCAGCTCGATGCCCGGGTGGCCGAAGCGCTGTCCGATCATGCCGACAGCGACGAGTTGCGCGTGGCCGTGGTGCTGGAAGCCTCGCCGCGCAAGGTGGTGGCGATGTTCGAATCCGGCCAGTCCATCACCATCACGGGTGATGGGTTGCGGCCGGTGGCGTCTGGCCTGGCCGCCAACGCCGCGCCGAAGGTGCAGATTCGCCGCGGGGCCGTGGTGCGCGCCTTGCAAGGCCCCAAGGGCGATTGGATGCTGACGCAGATGCCCGACGTGGAAGGCGCCTTTGTGGCCCTGAACCCGAGCACGGGCGCCATCCGCGCCATGGTGGGCGGCTTTGACTTCAGCAGCAGCAAGTTCAACCACGTGACCCAGGCCTGGCGCCAGCCGGGGTCCAGCTTCAAGCCCTTCATTTATTCCGCCGCGCTCGAACGTGGCTTCACTGCCGCCACGGTGATCAACGACGCGCCGCTGTTCTTTGATGCCGGCGCCACCGGCAGCCAGCCCTGGGAGCCGAAGAACTACGACGGCAAGTTCGAGGGGCCGATGGCGCTGAAACGCGGCCTGGCCAAGTCGAAGAACATGGTGTCGATTCGCGTGCTGCGGCACATCACACCGGGGTATGCGCGGGCATGGGCCACACGTTTCGGCTTCGATGCAGACAGGCACCCACCGTACCTGACCATTGCACTGGGCGCGGGCGCGGTCACGCCGTTGCAGATGGCCAGCGCCTTTGGCGTGTTCGCCAACGGCGGCTACCGTGTTGCGCCAGTGCTGATCACACGCTTGACTGACGCCAAGGGCCGCGTGCTGGTGGAATACAAGCCGGTCGCGCTGGACGAAACCATGCGTGCCATTGATGCGCGCAACGCCTTCGTCATGACCAACCTGCTGCAAGACGTGACCCGCGGTGCGGGCACGGCGGCGCAGGCGCAAAAGGCGCTGGGCCGCAGCGACATCTACGGCAAGACCGGTACCACCAATGACTCCATCGATGCCTGGTTTGCCGGTTATCACCCCACCGTGGTGGCAGTGGCCTGGATCGGCTATGACAACCCGCGCAAGCTGGGCGACAAGGAAACGGGCGGCGGCCTGGCCTTGCCGGTGTGGATCGACTACATGGCCCACGCCTTAAAAGGCGTGCCACAGCGCGAATTGCCGGTGCCGCCCGGCGTGGTGCAGGTTGATGGCGACTGGACGTTCGAGGAATACAGCCACGGCGAGGGCGTGCGCAACCTGGGGCTGGAAGACAAGATGCCGCAGCCGGCCACGCCCGAAGAGCGCAGCAGCATCCTCGACCTATTCCGGCGCTGAGAAATGCAACGCCACGCCGCTTTGGGCGCTGGCGTGTTGTGACAGGGCGGCAAAGAACTCGCTGCCGTCGCGCGTATCAAGCCAACGGCCTTGCTGGTACTTGAAGTGGTAGCCGCCGGCCTTGGCCGCCAGCCACAGCTCATGCAGCGGTGGCTGGGTGTTCACCACCATGTGTGTGCGGTTGGGAAAGCGCATTTCCAGCATGCCGCCGGTGCGCTGGCCGTCAATGTCCACCACGTCAGCTTGCAGCCAACGATCCAGATGAGTCTCGATCTGGGCCAGCACCGCAGCGGTGAGGCGCTGGTATTGGGCATCGGTGAGCGGTGTGGCTTTGAGAGCTGAATTCATGGTCGATTAACATCCCGGGCATGCATCACGCCTTACGAACGAGTGTAGCGGCGGCCTTGGTGGTCGCCTTGCAATGGACCCTTTTTGGCTGTGGCCAGAAGGGGGCGCTGACGCTGCCGGCCGCGCCGCCAACCGCTGCCGCACCGGCGTCAGCCGCCGGGCGATGAGCACCGCGCCCACCGTGCTGCCGGGTGCGCTGCCCGGCGCGCCCTTCCTGGCCCATGAGAAAGGCGAGCTGTGCCTTCAAGGCCACCCTTTGCACGCCTTGGCGCAGCAGTTCGGAACGCCTTGTTTCGTGTATTCGCGCGCCGCCATGCTGGCCGCCCTGGGCGCGTACCAGCGCGCTCTGCACGGCCGCGAGCACCTGATCTGCTACGCCATGAAGGCCAATTCGAGCCTGGCGGTACTGAAGGTGTTTGCCGATGCCGGTTGCGGCTTCGACATCGTTTCAGGCGGCGAACTCAAGCGCGCGCTGGCCATCGGCGCCGAGCCGGCCAAGGTGGTGTTCTCCGGCGTGGGCAAGACGGCCGCTGAGATGCGCCTGGCGCTGCAAGCCGGCGTGGGCTGCTTCAATGTGGAAAGCACGAGCGAGCTGGAGCGCCTTTCAGCCGTGGCGGTGGCCTGCGGCCTCACGGCGCGGTTAAGCCTGCGCGTCAACCCCGACGTGGACGCCCGCACCCACCCCTACATTTCCACCGGGTTGAAGGGCAACAAATTCGGCATCGCGCACGATGAAGCCGTGGCCGCTTACCGGCGCGCGGCCAGCTTGCCGGGCTTGCAAGTGGTGGGCATCGATTGCCACATCGGCTCGCAGATCACCCAGATCGGGCCGTACCTGGATGCCGTCGACCGGCTGCTCGACCTGGTCGAATCCGTCGAAGCCGCGGGAATTCCCATCGCGCATGTCGACGTGGGCGGCGGCCTGGGGATCGCCTATGGCGATGAAACGCCACCGCCCGCCGACGTGTTGATGCACCAGGTGCTGCAGCGCCTGGATGCGCGTGGCCATGGCCAGCGCAAGTTGCTGTTGGAGCCGGGCCGCTCGCTGGTGGGCAATGCCGGCGTGCTGCTGACCGAGGTGCAGGTGCTCAAGCCCGGGGCGCAGAAGAACTTCTGCATCGTTGACGCCGCCATGAACGACTTGCTGCGCCCGGCGCTTTACAACGCCTGGATGGCCATCGTGCCGTGCCAGCCCCGCGCTGAAACACCGCTGACGTGGGACGTGGTGGGCCCGGTATGCGAATCCGGCGACTGGCTGGGCCGCGAGCGCGCGCTGGCGCTGCGCGAAGGCGATGTGCTGGCCATTCTTTCCGCCGGCGCCTATGCCATGGCGATGGCCAGCAACTACAACAGCCGCGGCCGCGCCGCCGAGGTGATGGTCGATGTGGGCCGGGCGCAGCTGATTCGCGCGCGTGAGACGCTGGAGTCGTTGTACCTGGGCGAGCGCAGCTTCGACGCCGGCTGAGCCTTCAAACCGAGCGCCCTTCCTGCACCGCGTGGCAGGCAATCTGCACGCCGTTGATCGCCAGCAACTGCGGCCGTTCGGTCTTGCAGCGTTCATTGGCCAGCGGGCAACGCGGGTGGAAGCTGCAACCCGTGGGCGGGTTGAAGGGGTTCGGCACCTCGCCCTGCACCGGCGTGCGCGAGCGGCCCGACATGTGCACATCGGGTATGGCATCGAGCAGCATGCGCGTGTATGGGTGCTGCGGCGCGTTGAACAGCACCGCCTTGTCGGCCAGCTCGACCAGGCGGCCCAGGTACATCACACCCACCTGGTCGCTCACGTGCCGCACCACGGCCAGGTTGTGTGAGATGAAGAGGTAAGTTAAGCCCTGCTGGCGTTGCAGGTCTTTCATCAGGTTCAGCACCTGGGCTTGAACCGACACATCGAGCGCCGAGGTGGGCTCGTCGCAAACCAAAAACTCGGGCTGCGTGGCTAGAGCGCGGGCAATCGAGATGCGCTGGCGCTGGCCACCGGAAAACTGGTGCGGGAACTTGTCCATGTCCACCGCGCCCAGGCCCACCGCATGCAGCAAGGCGG
>JANMYI010000131.1:0-4174 GCA_031381955.1 Burkholderiales bacterium | reverse complement strand
GTGGTGAAAAACGGGTTGCCGGTGCCGGCAGCGAAGATCACGATCTTGCCTTCTTCGAGGTACTGCAGCGCCTTGGGCCGCACGTAGCTCTCCACCACCTGCTCGATGGCGATGGCGGACATCACGCGCGCCGTCATGCCTTCCTGGCGCATGGTGTCGGCCAGTGCCAGGGCGTTCATCACCGTGGCCAGCATGCCCATGTAGTCGGCCGTGGCGCGGTCCATGCCCACCGAGCCGCCGGCCACGCCGCGAAAGATGTTGCCCCCGCCAATGACCACCGCCACCTGCACGCCCAGCTTGGTGACTTCTTGCACCTCGCGCACCATGCGCACGATGGTGCCGCGGTTGATGCCGTAGGCGTCATCACCCATCAGGGCTTCGCCGGAAAGCTTGAGCAAGATGCGTTGGTACGCAGGCATTCGTTGGCGCTCCCGATTGAGTGGCGTGCGAGTGTAAGCGGCGGGGTTGAACAGGCGAGCCCGGGCGCGCTGGGGTCAGCCGCCCTTGGCAGCAGCCACTTGCGCGGCCACTTCAGCGGCGAAGTCGTCGACCTTCCTTTCAATGCCGTCGCCCACCACGTAGAGCGTGAACGCCTTGACCGTGGTGCCCGCAGCCTTGAGCATTTGCTCGACCGTTTGCTTGTCGTTCTTGACAAAGCTCTGGTTGAACAGCGAGACCTCTTTCAGGTACTTCTGCACCGCACCCTCAACGCGCTTGGCCACGATTTCCGGCGGCTGCACCGCCTTGCCGGCGGCCACTGCCGCAGCGGCGTCTTCAGACGCCTTCTCGGCCGCCACGCGGCGCTCGCGCTCCACCAACTCGGCCGGCACTTCAGCGGCCGACAACGACACCGGCTTCATCGCCGCCACATGCATGGCCACGTCTTTGGCCGCCGTTTCGTCGCCGGCATATTCCACCAGCACGCCGATGCGCGTGCCGTGCAGGTAATGCGCCACCTTGGAGCCACTTGTGCCAGCAGCGCGCTTGAAGCGGCGCACAGCGATGTTCTCGCCGATCTTGCCGATCAAGCCCTTGCGCACGTCTTCAAGCGTGGGGCCAAACCCGGCCAGCGCCAGCGGCAAGACGCCCAGTGCCGCCACGTCGGCCGGTGCGTGCTGTGCCACCAGTTCGGCCGCGGCCTTGGCGAAGGCGAGGAAGTCGTCATTCTTCGAAACGAAGTCGGTTTCGCAGTTCACCTCCACCATGGCGCCGAGTTCGCCGGCCACGCTGGCGGCGATCACGCCTTCAGCGGTGATGCGGCTGGAGGCCTTGCTGGCCTTGCTGCCGAGCTTGACACGCAGGATCTCTTCAGCGCGGTCAGCGTCACCGTCGGCCTCGGTCAGGGCCTTCTTGCATTCCATCATCGGGGCATCGGTCTTGGCGCGCAGAGCGGCGACCATACTGGCGGTAATTGCGGGCATCAAATTTCTCCGTCAAGGGGTTCATGCTGTAAAAAAGGGGCCTGCAGCAGCCCCTTTTTCGCAGGCAGCGTGGGGGTCAGTTGCTTTCACTGACCTCAACGTATTCGTCACCGCCGGCGGCCACGGCCTGAACCATGTCGGTGGTGGCGTTGGCCTTGCCTTCGAGCACGGCGTCGGCCACCGCGCGGGCGTAAAGCGCAACGGCCTTGGCGGAGTCGTCATTGCCCGGGATGACATGGTCGATGCCGATCGGGTTGTGGTTGGTGTCGACAATGCCCACCACCGGAATGCCCAGCTTCTTGGCCTCGGCGATGGCGATCTTGTGATAGCCCACGTCGATGACGAACAACGCGTCGGGCAGCGCGCCCATGTCTTGAATGCCGCCCAGGTCTTTTTCAAGCTTGGTCAACTCGCGCTCGAACATCAGCGCTTCCTTCTTGATCATCGACTCGATGCCGCCTTCTTTGGCAGCCTGCATTTCCTTGAGCTTTTTCAGCGAGCCCTTCACCGTCTTGAAGTTGGTGAGCATGCCGCCGAGCCAGCGCTGGTCGACGAAAGGCATGTTGCAGCGCTGGGCTTCCAGCGAAATCACCTCACGCGCCTGGCGCTTGGTGCCCACCATCAAGATGGTGCCGCGGCGGCTGGCCAACTGGCGCACGAACTTCATCGCGTCGTTGAACAGCGGCTGCGTCTTTTCAAGGTTGATGATGTGGATCTTGTTGCGATGCCCGTAGATGTATGGTGCCATCTTGGGGTTCCAGAAGCGGGTTTGATGTCCGAAATGGACGCCGGCTTCCAGCATTTCGCGCATGGAGACTGTCATGGTTTTGGCCTTTACCGAAGGTTGGGTCTTGAACGCCGGCCGATTCCGCTGCCTGCAAGCCTGTGTTGAACAGTTGGCTTGAGACCGCAGCACCATTCGGTGGCCGGGTTCGCGTTTTGGTCATGTGACCGGTCTTGCTGCTTGGGGTGTGTTGTTGACCACCTGACACAATCCTGGCTCGCCTGGAAAACTCGCCATGACTGCTCAGCAAAACCCAAGAATTCTAACACGCGCACCCCTGGGCGACCTGGTTGCGGCACATGCCGAGCTGCAAGCCGGCACGGCATACGCCGCGGCTTATCTCGAACACAACCTGAGCCATGCGGATTCACAGGCTGGCCAACACGCCTACCTGCGCCGCTTCGACGCCCAGGCACTGGCCACCGCGCGAGCGGTGGACGCGCAGTTTGCCGCGGGTTCACCGCTGCCGCCGTTGGCCGGGTTGGCGGTGTCGGTGAAAGACTTGTTTGATGTCGCCGGGCAACCCACCACCGCCGGCTCCAAGGCCATGCGCGACGCGCCACTTGCCGCCACCGATGGCCCCAGCGTGGCGCGCCTGCGCGCGGCCGGTGCGGCGCTGACAGGTCACACCAACCTGAGCGAATTTGCCTTCTCGGGCGTGGGCATCAATCCACACTTCGGCACCCCGGCCAATGCCGGAACGCGGGCGCTGGACGCGGTGCCGCGCATCCCCGGCGGCTCCACGTCAGGTGGCGCCACCACGGTGGCTTGCGGCGCGGCCTGGGCGGCACTGGGGTCTGACACCGGCGGCTCCATTCGCATTCCCGCGGCCTTGCAAGGCCTGGTGGGATTCAAGAACACGCAGCGGCTGACCAGCACGGCAGGCGCGGTGCCGCTGTCCACCACGCTGGACACTGCCTGCGCCATCACGCGCAGCGTGCGCGACGCGGTGCTGCTGCACGAAGTGCTGGCCGCACGCAGCGTGCGGTTATGTGAGCGGGCACCGGGCCGCTGGCGCATTGGTGTGCCCACCACCTTGATGCTCGACGCCCTTGACGCCACCGTGGCCCGAGCCTTCGAGCGCAGCCTGAACGCGTTGCGCAGGGCCGGCATGTTGGTTGAAGACATCCCCTTGCCTGCGCTGGATGAGTTGGCGGGCCTGAACGCCCGCGGCACTTTCGCCGCCGCTGAAAGCTGGGCCTGGCACCAAGCGCGCCTGGCCGCGCGGCGGGCCGACTACGACCCGCGCGTGGCGCTGCGCATTGCCCAAGGCGAGAGCATGACGGCAGCCGATTACATTGAGCTGCTGCGCGCCCGCCAGGCCTGGATCGAGCAGATGAAAAACGCCATGCGCGGCTTCGACCTGCTGCTGTCGCCCACCGTGCCCATCGTGGCGCCGCCTGTGGCGCCTCTGGTACACGACGACGCGGCCTTCTTTGCCGTCAACGGCCGCCTGTTGCGCAACCCGTCGGTGGTGAATTTTCTGGATGGTTGTGCGCTGTCGCTGCCGTGTCACCGTGCCGATGAATTGCCCGTGGGCCTGATGTTGTGGGCCGGCGCGCTGCGCGACGACGTGGTGTTGGCATCGGCCTGGCAAATCGAGTCAGCCTTGGCAAGCGCGCGCGGTCTCGCGCCATGAGGGTCGCCGTCATTGGCGCCGGCGTGGTCGGCGTCACCACCGCCTATGAGCTGGCGGCCGACGGCCATGCCGTCAGCGTCTACGAACGCCACGCCACCGTGGCCAGCGGCACCAGCTATGCCAACGCCGGCGTGCTGGCGCCGGGCTACGTCACGCCCTGGGCCGCGCCCGGCATGGCGTGGAAGGTCGTCAGTCACCTGTTCAGCAGCCACGCGCCCGTGCGCTTCACACTGTCCAGCTTGGTCACGCACCTGCCCTGGCTGTGGCGCTGGCAGCGCGCCTGCCGGCCCGCCGTGTACCAGGCCAACCGCTCGGCCATGCTCAGCTTGG
>JANMYI010000115.1:0-2551 GCA_031381955.1 Burkholderiales bacterium | reverse complement strand
TCGGCGTGGTTGATGCCGCCGCACGCCGGCACCGGGAGAGAAAACTTCAGCTCCATCGTGGTCACATCACGGAAGTCGAGGCGCTTGAAGGCCTCCGCCACCACGATGGCGTGCTTCCCGTCGGGCGACCAGTACATGTTGTAGGGGTCATCGACCATGACCATCTTGCCGGGCTTGCCGGTCTTGGGGTCGACCGGCGTCAGGCTGCCGTCCTTGCGGCCCTCGGCATTGTTGGCCACCCACAGGGTCTTGAGGTCCCAGGACGGCACGATGTGCTGTGGATCGACGCCGACCTTGAAGGTGTCCAGGATCTTCAGTGTGGCCGGATCGATCACGGACACCGTCCGGTCGGTGCGGTTGGGCACGTAGATGCGCTCCAGCGCGCCGGCCACGTTGGCGCTGAGCTTGCCGGCCGTGGTTTCGCTGTAGACGTTCAACGGGTCCGGCTGGCCGGGCATGCCGGGCACGGGGTTGATGCGCGCAGCAGGCGCTGGCGCGGGCGCCGACGCCGGCTGCGCGGTGACCCACAGCGCAACCGTGGTCAAGGTGATGAAGCTCACCGCGGCTGTGGTGGCAGGAAGGATGCGGGCAGTTTTGGCTGGCATGGGTCGAGGCAAGTTCCGAAAAATTCGTTGGTGCTGGCAGCGTGGCGAATCACGGCCGGGATGTGGCCTGGCGGATTGCCGCCACGCTGCGCGCGACGATCAAATCCACCCCCAATTGTCCCAGTTCAACGCTGGCCGCCCGCGGGTCGCCACGCACGCCCTGGTTAGCGCCGGCCTGCATGTCGCGCGGCATGGCTTGCACGTGCACGCCAGCAGGGTGCAGCGCCATCAGCAAGGCGGTGTCGGCGGCACCGGCGTGGGTGCCGATCTGCGCGTCGCTCAGGCCCTTGGCGCGCAGCGCGGCAATGAATGGCGCCTGGCCCGCCTGGTAGTACTCCTTGATGAAGTGCGCGCGCGCGCCGCGCCCGGCCCATTCCTGGTTCAAGCCGGCCGCCACGTCTTGCAGCAGGTGCTGGTAGTTGCCGCTGTCGCCGAGGTAGACGATCTCAGTGAAGCCATGCTGCTTCAGGCTGCGCCCGGTGGCGGCCAGCACGCTCTTGAACGCGGCTTCGGGGATGGAGATCGTGCCGGCATGGCGCATGTGCTCGGTGGGCGGGCTGATCTGGCCTTCGGGCACGTAGCTCAGCACCGGCGCGACCAGCGCGTTGCCCAACTGGCGGGCAATGCGTGCGGCCAGTTCGCGCGCACGCTGGTTGTGCTTGCCCAGCACCATGTGCGGGCCGTTCTGTTCGGTGCCGCCGATGGGCACGATGGCCACCGTGTGGCCGGCGTTCAGGGCTTCACGCACCTGCGTGGTGGTCAAGTCTTCCAGCGCCACCTCGGCGCCCTGGGCAACGCCACAGGCCAGGAAGATCAAGCTCAACAGAAATCGCATCGGGTATCCCAGGCATTGGCGGCGCGCAATGTAGCCTATCGTGACGGCCACATTCCTGGCCCCCATCAAGCCCATGCGCATTGCCCCCGTTCTCGTGCAGCGCCCGCCTGGAGCGGCCGGCCTGCCCATCGTGATTGACTCACCGCACAGCGGCACGCACTACCCGGCTGACTTCGGCCACTGCGCGCCGTTCGAACTGGTGCGCCGGGGCGAAGACTTGTTTGTCGACGAGCTGTATGCCCATGCGCCAAGCCATGGCGCCACATTCGTCTGCGCCACTTTCCCGCGCGCCTACATCGACCCCAACCGCACCCTGGCCGATCTGGACGTGGCCATGCTCGACGCGCCCTGGCCGCACCCCGTGACGCCGGGCCCCAAGACGGCGCTGGGCATCGGCCTGGTCTGGCGCAGCCTGCTTGACGACGTGCCGATGTACGCGCGCGCCTTGAGCGTGGCCGAGGTGCAGCGCCGCATCAGCGACTATTGGCAGCCCTACCACCAGGCGCTGGGTGCGGCCATCGAAGGCGCGCATGCCCAGCATGGCGCGGTGTGGCACCTCAACGTGCATTCCATGCCCGATGATTCCTACGCGCGCCTGAAGCTGCCGGTCAAGCCTCTGGCTGACTTTGTGCTGGGCGACCTGGACGGCAGCACCGCCGGGCCGGAGGTGCTGGAACTGATCGAGACCAGCCTGCGCGCCAGCGGCTACAGCGTGGCGCGCAACGACCCGTTCAAGGGCGTGGAAATCATCCGCAAGAATGGCAGGCCGCATGAGCGCCGGCATTCGCTGCAAATCGAAGTCAAGCGCAGTTGCTACGCCGACGTGGCGCAACACCGCAAGAACGAGCACTTCGCGCGCTTGCAGGCCGCGCTCGATGCCATGCTCGCCGCCCTGGCGCAGCATGTGCAAACCCAACTCTGAACCCAAGACAGGAGCCCCGAGCCATGAACGGTTTGATGATGAACATGCCGCTGCTGATCTCTTCATTGATCGTGCACGCCGAGCGCCACCATGGCGAGCAGGAAGTGGTGTCGCGCCGCGTCGAGGGCGACCTGCACCGCTGCACCTACAAGGAACTGGCCGCGCGTTCGCGCCAGTTCGCCAAGGCGC
>JANMYI010000107.1:0-2509 GCA_031381955.1 Burkholderiales bacterium | reverse complement strand
TGCCGGTTTTAACCCGACGCAGTTTCGACATGTCTTCAGCTTGGCTGTTGCCCGAGCACATTGCCGATGTGCTGCCCGCCCAGGCCCGACGCATCGACCAGCTCAGACGCAAGCTGCTCGACTTGGCGCGCGGCTACGGCTTCGAGCTCATCATGCCGCCGCTGTTGGAGCACCTGGATTCCCTGCTCAGCGGCACCGGCCATGAGTTGGATTTGCAGACCTTCAAGTTGGTGGATCAACTCAGCGGCCGCACCCTGGGCTTGCGCGCCGACACCACGCCGCAGGCCGCGCGCATTGATGCCCACTTGCTCAACCGCCAGGGTGTCACGCGCCTGTGCTACTGCGGCCCGGTGCTGCACACCCGCCCGGCGGGGCCGCATGCGCTGCGTGAGCAACTGCAGTTCGGCGCCGAGATCTTTGGCCACGCCGGCTTGGAGGCTGATCTCGAAGTGCAGGAACTGGCGCTCGATGCCTTGCAGGCCGCCGGTGTGCAGGGGCTGATGATCGACCTGGCTGACGCCCGCGTGGTGCGGGGCGTGTTGGCCGGCGCTGTGCTGGCGGGCCCGGCGCAAGAAGACATCGTGGCCGCACTCGCCGCCAAGGACGCTGATCAACTGGCCCAGCTTGCTGCGGCCTTGCCCGCGCCGGTGCGCAGCGCGCTGCTGGCGCTGCTGGGCCTGTACGGCGGCGACGAGGTGCTGGAGCAGGCGCGTGCCGTGTTGCCGGCGCAGGGCTTGATCGGCACCGCGCTGGACGAACTGGCCTGGCTGGCGCGCCACCTGCGCGGCGCCTACCCGGGCGTGCAGGTCGGCTTCGACCTGTCAGATCTGGGCGCCTATGCCTACTACAGCGGTGCGCGCTTCGGCATCTATGGCCAGGGCTTGCGCGGCGCCTTGGCACGCGGCGGGCGCTATGACGAAGTGGGCGCCGTGTTTGGCCGCCGCCGCCCGGCGGTGGGCTTCAGCCTCGACCTGATCGGCCTGGCCGAACAGTCTTGCGCCGGGCCGCTGGCCCAGGCCATTCGCGCCCCTTGGGGCGAACAGCCGGGCCTGCGCCAAGCCATCCGCCAATTGCGCCAGGCCGGTGAGACCGTGGTCTGCGTGCTGCCCGGCCATGAAGACGAGGTGCAGGAATTCGCCTGCGACCGCGAGCTGGCACTGGCCGGCGGCCAGTGGGTTCTGCGCGCGCGTTGAGCGCGGTGACCTTTAACCAAAAATTCAACAGGACTGACCGACATGCAAGTTGCAAAGCCCGCCGCAGGCGGCCGCAATGTGGTGGTGGTGGGCACCCAATGGGGTGACGAAGGCAAAGGTAAGTTGGTTGATTGGTTAACCGATCATGCCCAGGGCGTGGTGCGCTTCCAGGGCGGCCACAACGCCGGCCACACGCTGGTCATCAAAGGCCGCAAGACGGCGTTGCAACTGGTGCCCTCGGGCATCATGCGCGACGGCGTGGCCTGCTACATCGGCAACGGCGTGGTGCTCGACCCGCAGCACCTGATCAGTGAAATCAGCCGCTTGGAAAGCTTGGGTGTGGATGTGCGCTCGCGGTTGTTCATCAGCGAATCGTGCCCGTTGATCCTGCCCTTCCACGTGGAAGTGGACAAGGCCCGCGAAGCACTGCGTGAAAGCGGCGGCAGCGGCAAGATCGGCACCACCGGCAAGGGTATCGGCCCGGCCTACGAAGACAAGGTGGCGCGCCGCGCCTTGCGTGCACAAGACTTGAAGCACCCCGCTCGCTTTGCCGCCAAGCTGCATGAGCTGGTGGAACTGCACAACTTTGCGCTGCGCGGCTACCTGAACGCCAAACCGGTGGTTGAACAGGAAATCTTCGACCAAGCCATGCAAGCCGCGCAACATGTATGCCCGATGCTGGCGGATGTGGGCTACCGGCTGTTCAACGCTCACCACGAAGGCGCCAACCTGCTGTTCGAAGGCGCGCAGGGCACGCTGCTGGACATCGACCACGGCACCTATCCGTACGTCACGTCAAGCAATTGCGTGGCCGGCAATGCCGCCGCGGGCAGCGGCTTGGGCCCAGGCATGCTGCACTATGTGCTGGGCATCACCAAGGCCTACACCACGCGCGTGGGCAGCGGCCCATTCCCCACCGAGTTGCCGATGGACCAGCCCGGCACGGTGGGCCACCACCTTTCCAGCGTGGGGCAGGAGCGTGGCACCGTCACCGGCCGCGCCCGGCGCTGCGGCTGGCTCGATGCGGCGGCGCTGAAGCGCGCCATCATCATCAACGGCGTCTCCGGCCTGTGCATCACCAAGTTAGACGTGCTCGACGGCTTGCACGGGATCAAGGTCTGCACCGGCTACAAGCTGGGTGCGCGCACGCTGGACATCCTGCCGCTGGATGCCGACGAGATCGCCGCCTGCGAGCCGGTGTACGAAAGCTTCCCGGGCTGGGAAGGCACCACGGCCGGGCACACGCAGTGGGATCAGCTGCCCGTGAATGCGCGCCGCTACCTGGAGCGGGTGCAGCAGCTGATCGGCGCGCCGAT
>JANMYI010000234.1:0-2073 GCA_031381955.1 Burkholderiales bacterium | reverse complement strand
TTACCTGGATTGAGGCTTGGTACAACCCGCGCCGCAGGCACAGCAGCATCGGACAAATGTCCCCCATCAACTTCGAGAAGGAGCTGCAAAGACTGGCCCAAACACACGCAATAACTGAACCACACACCAGCCAGCAAGACGGGTTACCCAACGGGTGCTTCGCACCTGTGGACAAGCCGCCTTGTGTGCCAATAGAAGGCACGTCGCCTTGTCCACAGGCAAGCCCCTTGGATAACCCTGCGACCGAGCTCATCGAAACAGTTCAACGGGGCCAGCCGTAGCAGCGCGGGCGCGGCATCGCCGGCGTGGCCGGCCGGCGACACGAGATTGAACCGCACGCCGCGCACGCCTGCGGCAAGCAGCTGCGCGAGTTCGTGGTCACTGACGGCCGGCTCGACCACCGCAACGCCCCGGTGCCGGCCTTGCCCAGCCAGGAGCGCGCGCAGCAGCACCGAGTAGCACGCGCGAGCGCAACTTGGAGGTCCCATCGCGCGCCCACGGGCACAAGGCGGCCAGTCGGGCCGCCTTGTCCTGGTAGTCGAAGCTGCTGAAGAACGCCAGGTAGTTGCCCGGGTGCTCGTCGAACTGCTGCGCAACCACGGCCACCAATTGTTGGAGCGAGCGCTCGCGGTGTGCGAAGCGCGTCGAGATGCGTCGGCCACACCTTTGAAGGGAATGCTGCCCTGCGTCGCCCACGGCCAGATGTGGCGGCGCTGCGCCAGCCCCGGCCCGAATTGCGGGCCATCGTCACCCATCCACCTGAACTTGGCGGGGCGGCGGGCGGGGCGCAGGCCAGCACGCCGACAGTCAGTCCCGTGTGCGTAGTCCTGGGCCGACCGGCCCGGACCACCAACGAGGGGTTTGTCCCCACCCTGCATATCGTCACGATCGTTACCATGTCGGCATGCCAACCAGCTTGCAAGCGGTCTACCAACCGGCCCCGGCAGGTACCGCCGCGAGGGTGTCGGTATTTGACGCGCGCGACCTGCCCTGGTGCGACACCCCTGAAGCCGGGCTGCGCTTGAAGCCGGTGCGCTATGACAACCTGCGCGGCCATTTCCTTGGGCTGGTCGGCTTCTTGCCGATGACCCGCAGCGGGTTGCACCAACACCGTGGTGTGGCCACCAGTTTTGTCATCGACGGATGCCTGCACGACTACTCCGGCGCCATTGCCTTGCACCAGGCTGGCATCAACCTGAACGGGTCCACGCACGATGCCGTGGCCTATCAGAACACCGTGCTGGTGTCGCGACTGGAAGGGCCGGTTGTGTACCCGTCTGCACGGGTTGCCTTGAGTGGCTTGCATGCGGGCTCGACGCACGCAGATTTTGACAACCCGGCGCCTGAAGTGCCGCCTGAATTGAACATCTGGGTTGACCAGCTCGTGCCCCAACAAAGCGGTTTTGCCGGCATCCGCCGGCAAACCGTTTTCGACTACAGCGGCACCGGCAGCAACCACCGCTTCGTGCAGATGGCTTGGTCGCCTGGTTCGGTTTGCCCAACCTGGCGTGCCACGGCGGCGGTGGATCTGTGGGTGCGCGGCGGCACACTGCAGGTCAATGGGCAGACGGTGCATGCCAACTGCTTTGTCGTCATCGAAGCGGGGGCCACGGTTGAGATGAGCTCACCGTTCGGGGCCTTGCTGCTGGCCTGGGCCGAAGGCCCCGAGCACATGTTGCACGGCAACGCGCCCGAAGCCCTTGCCAGTGCCCGCTCGCTGCGTTCAAGCCTGTTTGGCTTTTGACCGGCCGGGCGCGCGCTGACTTTGTTGCGCAGCGGCGGTGACGAGAGGCGGCGCAGAACTGTTCAGCGCCGCGATCAAGCGGTCGATGGACTTTCCCAGTTGTTGCCGGTCGGCTGCGCTGAATCCTTGAAACAACTGCACTTCGCGCAGCGCAGCCTGGTTGCCGATGGCTTTGAACAGCGAGCGCCCTGCCGCGTTCAGCCGCAGGCAGATGCGGCGGGCATCGTCGGGATCGGCTAGTTTGTGGATGCGCGCATGGCGCTGCAGTGCCGCGATGGCGCGGCTCACGCTCATCTTGTCCAACCCCGTGTACTCGGCCACCTCGTGCG
>JANMYI010000037.1:0-2486 GCA_031381955.1 Burkholderiales bacterium | reverse complement strand
GCCGCGCGCTGGGCCCACTTGCATGACTTCGTCATGGTTTGCTGTTCAATGCCACGGGCCCTGGCGCGGTGGTGACCACCGACTGAGCAAATCCGCCACCCTGCAGCCCCGGCAGCACAACGTCCTTGGCGTCGCGCTGCTTGCCGATGGGCGCGGTGGACTTGCCGATCTGTGTGGCCGCCATGTCCACGACGCTCGGCCACAGGCCCCAGATCCAGTAGTCGAAGACGCGGCGTGCGATCGGCGCGGCGGCTTCGGAGCCGAAGCCGGCGTTCTCGACGACGACGGCCAAGGCAATTGTCGGCGCATCGAGGGGCGCGAAGGCCATGTACAGCGAATGGTCGCGCTGGTATTCGTCGATCTTGCTGGCGTTGTACTTCTCGTTGGCCTTGATGCCGATGGCCTGCGCGGTGCCGGTCTTGCCGCCGCTCTTGTAGGGGGCGCCGACGAAGGAGCGCACCGAGGTGCCCTCCTGCGTCACGCTGTACAGCGCGCGGTTGATCAGCGCCACATGCTCGGGATTGAGCGCCAGCGGCGGCAGTGCGTCGCTGGCGACCCGGCGGCGCTGGCCAGTGACCACGTCTTCGATCTCTTGCACCAAGCGCGGCTTGTAGCGGTCACCCCCACTGACCAACGTGGCCGTGGCGCTGGCCAGCTGCAGCATGCTGAAGTTGTTGTAGCCCTGGCCGATGCCCAGCGAGATGGTTTCGCCGGCGTACCACTTCTGCTGCTCGGGCTTTTTGTAGTAGCGCCGCTTCCATTCGGTGGAGGGCAACACACCGGTGACCTCGCCTTCCACATCGATGCCGGTCTTGCTGCCAAAGCCCATGGGCGAGAGCTGCTCGTGCATCAGGTCGACGCCCATTTCATTGGCCAGCGAGTAGTAGTAGACGTTGCTCGACTTGACGATCGAACGCACCATGTCCACCGCCCCCAGGCCATGGTCGCCATGGCTGCGAAAGACATGATTGCCGAAGGAATAGGTGCCACCGTCGAAGATCACCGTGTGGGGTGCGCGCTTGCCGGTGTTCAATGCGGCCAGGGCCATGAAGGGTTTGAAAGTTGACCCCGGCGGATACGTGCCACGCAACGCGCGGTTAAGCAGTGGCTTGTCGATCGACTCGTTGAGCTCGCGCCAGCTGTCGCTGTCGATGCCGTCGACGAACAGATTGGGGTCGAAGGTGGGTTTGCTCACGAAGGCCAGGATCTCGCCGTTGCGCGGGTCGATCGCCACCAGCGCGCCGCGGCGCTGGCCGAACAGATCTTCAACCAGCCGCTGCAGCCGGATGTCCACGCTCAGCACCAAGGTGTTGCCCGGCGTGGCGGCCTGGCTGTCGAGCTTGCGCACGGCGCGCCCGCCGGCGCTGGTTTCCACCTGGTCGTAGCCGGTCACGCCGTGCAGATCGCCCTCGTAGCTCTGCTCCAGGCCCAGCTTGCCGATGTACTCGGTGCCCTTGTAGTTGGCCAACGTTTCGTCGGGCCAGTCTTCCATCGCCCTTTTCTCGGTCTGGTTGATGCGCCCGATGTAGCCCAGCAGGTGGCTGGCGGTTTCACCCAGCGGGTAGGAACGAAACAGCCGGGCCTTCACGTCCACGCCGGGGAAGCGGAAACGCTGCGCCACGAAGCGTGCCACTTCCTCGTCGCTGAGCTTGGTGCGGATGGGCAGCGATTCGAAGTTCTTGCTCTCTTCCATCAAGCGGCGAAAGCGGCGCCGGTCGCGCGCCGCGATGTCAACCACGCTGCCCAAGGCATCGATCGTGGCTTCCAGGTTGGCCACCCGGGCGGGCATGATCTCCAGCGTGTAGGCCGAGTAGTTGGTGGCCAGCACGATGCCGTTGCGGTCGAGAATCTGGCCGCGGTTGGGCACCAGCGGCACCACCGCCGTGCGGTTGGCCTCGGCCTGTTCGGCCAGCACCTCGTGGCGCATCACCTGCAACACCACCAAACGCGCGCCCAGCAGGCCAAAGCCCAGCAACACGAACACCACCGCGGCCAGCAAACGGGCGCGGAAGCGGTCTAGTTCGTGTTCAAGATTCTTCAGCTCGGTCATAACACTTCAAGCAAGGCCAGCAGGCTTGTAAGCCGGATGGCAGCGAACAGCGTGCGCGTTGGGGCCCAACATCACAGCGGGCGATTTTGATCCGGGTCGGGCGCGCGGCGCTGCGGCGCCAGCAGCAGCGCGGCCACCAGCGGCCACAGCAGTGACTCCAGCACCGGGGCCAGCAGCACCCACCAGCCCGGGAACATGCCCCCGGCCGCCAGGCGAATGGCCACCGACACCAGATGCGCCAGCGCAAACAGTGGCAGCACCTGCAAGGCCTGCTCGGCCACGCCAAACCACAGCAGTCGCCGGTGCAGCGAGATGGCGCCAAAGCTCAGCAAGGTGTAGGCCAGGGCGTGCTGGCCGAGCAGCGCGCCACCGTGCACATCCATCATCAAGCCGAACATGAAGGCCGCGCCCACGCCCACGCGGCGCGGCTGGTGCA